>JALWDQ010000001.1:0-1939 GCA_027039625.1 Calditrichia bacterium
ATTATCGGCTGGCAGGATACGAGGCCACGGAGTGGCCGACAGAACTTAGCCCATGGCCTTCAGCCATGGGAATGGGAATTCCCACCCAACCCATCTTAGTCCCGCAGGGACGACAGAAATAATTTTGAATTGTATTTTGATTTTTGCAACCACGAATCACACGAATGAACACGAATGAAAATAATTATTTTTTGAAATTGTAATTTTAAATTGGAGGGGTTGGTATTTGTTTTTTGGAATTTGGAATTTTCCCTTTTATAGCTCGCCTCCGAAAAATCGGGCTAAACGAGTTCCTGTCTAAAATCACTAATCATTTACCCACGAATCCCACAAATTGGCACGAAAAATAATTGTTTATTGCAGATTGCAATTCGGAATCTGGAGCTCTTTGTGATTCGGAATTTGGAATTTGGAATTTGGGATTTGGAATTTGGGATTTGGGATTTGGGATTTGGAATTTGGAATCTGTTATTCGGGAATCCAATTTTCCGGAAAAATGAATGCAACCAAATCAACTTTCCACCGTTAATAAAATGTCTATTTTGATCTAAAATAAATGCAATCATAATACAGGAGGAGGTTATATGTTAAAACATCATATCGTTTTTCCATTTCTATTTTCCCTCATTCTTTTTTCCTCACTTTTGGCACAAAATTCCCTTCAATATCCCCACGTTCACCAATTCATCCAGCAAATGGAAAAAATGCGGTTTGAAACGACCCGGGAATATTTCTCTGGTGCTCCCACTGCCAATCAGGCGCAATACGATGTGACTTCTTACACCCTCAATTTAAAACTATACCCGGATATTCAGCACCTGGCGGGTGCAGTTGCCATTCAGGGAAAATCGCTGGTTAACGGTTTGAGCGAGGTGGAACTGAATTTCACCAATGCCCTCACTGTGGATTCCGTTCGCGAGGGCAATACCCTGCTTCCTTTCACTCATAATAACGAGTTGTTGTCTGTTACCCTGCCCACACCGCTGAATCAGAACGAAAATTTTACTATTCAGGTGTTTTACGGGGGAAATCCCGCAGTAAGCGGATACAGCAGTTGGGGGTGGAACGAACATGCGGGACAGCCCATTATCTGGACGCTTAGCGAACCATACGGTGCCCGAGGCTGGTGGCCCTGTAAAGACCACCCCAAAGACAAAGCCGATTCGGTTTTCCTGAACATTACCGTACCCGATACTCTGGTCGTCGCTTCTAACGGAATTCTCACCGGTACTGCAACTCCGGACACCGGCTGGATTACCTTTTCCTGGGAAACACACTATCCCATAAGTACCTATCTGGTTTCGCTGGCCATCTCCAATTACAAACAGTTTCAGGATGTGTACGTAAACAGCACTAACGACTCCATGGAGGTAAACTTTTTCGTTTACCCGGAACATTTTGCCGCTGCTCAGATCGATTTCAACAATACGGTGGATATGATTTCTTATTTCGCCTCGGTTTTTGGTGAATACCCCTTTCTGAACGAAAAATACGGCATCGCTATCTTCCCCTGGGGCGGAGGCATGGAACATCAAACCATTACCTCCATCGGGGATATGCTCATTACCGGAAATCATTACTACGATTTATTATTTGCTCACGAACTGGCTCATCAGTGGTTCGGGGATGCCATTACCCTGCGTAGCTGGCAGCACCTGTGGCTGAACGAAGGTTTTGCCTCCTATGCCGAAGCCCTGTGGACCGAGCATCTTTTTGGATTTTCCGGCTATCAAAACTACATGCAAAGTCAGGATCCTGGCGTGTTTCAGGGAAGTGTGTTTGTGTACGATACTACCGCCAACATGTTCACCAACACCGTGTACAATAAAGGGGCCTGGGTACTGCACATGCTGCGCGGCATGCTGGGCGATTCTCTCTTCTTTACCACACTGCGAACCTACATGACCAACTTTGCTTACAGCACTGCCACCACCGAGGA
>JALWDQ010000002.1:0-4800 GCA_027039625.1 Calditrichia bacterium
GAATAAGTATGCGCGCCATTTGCCTTCCTCATCATTTAAAATTTGAATTCAAAAATAATATTTTTCGCATATTGCACCAATAAAATTACAGAATCGATTGCAGGAAATTGAATTGTGCCTGACGTGTCCTCTGCAAAATATGGGAACAAGGAAGAAATAATACAGGTGCCAATCGGGAATCTCGACTCCGGGAGTTCAAATGGTACCCGATTCACTTATTCACACGGGATGAACCTTTGATCGCGCAGTACGGCAAAATTTTTCAAAAGTTTGATAACAGTTAATTGACGTACACAGGTAATATTGCTATCCAATGGATGTGCAATCCCAGCACTCGTAAAAAATGCGTATCCGGTTTCTGGCGGTTCGGATGTTGACTCGGAATGTTCTGCACATACCACCACAACAGTTCGTTACCTACGGAAATATGTCATATGTTATGTGTTGCGCAAAGAATTTTTCTTTTTCATAAAGGAAAAGTTTCGAAAAGAAGTTTTCCTGACCATTTGATGAATGTAAATTTCGTGCCGTTTGAATGTGACCTGGAATACGTCTCAGAGGCAATGAAGTGAGCATATTTCCCACTGTTTTTCAGGGAAAAAGAAAACCGATTTAAAAAGAGGGGCAGAGAATGAAATATTTAGTAACCGGCGGTGCCGGATTTATTGGATCGAACATTGTGGAGGAATTGTTACGGCGTGGACATCAGGTGCGGGTGCTGGATAATTTTGCTACCGGACGGCGAGAGAATTTGACGCCATTTCTGGATCGAATTGAATTAATCGAAGGCGATTTGCGCAGCTATCATATTGTGCGGGAAGCAGTGGATGGAATGGATTTCATTCTGCATCAGGGAGCGCTTCCTTCGGTACCTCGTTCCATCAAAGATCCCATTACCTCTAACGAAGTAAATGTGGCGGGTACGTTAAATATTCTGGATGCGGCGCGCGATGCCGGGGTGAAGCGGGTGGTGTTTGCCTCCTCCTCTTCTATTTACGGGGATAGCGAAAAATTGCCCAAACAAGAGGACATGACACCGAATCCGCTTTCGCCTTACGCGGTGAGTAAATTGGCAGGGGAGAAGTACTGCCAGGTATTTGCCCGCATTTATGGGTTGCACACTGTGGCACTGCGCTATTTTAATGTGTTTGGACCTCGGCAGGATCCCACTTCTCAATATTCTGCGGTAATTCCCAAATTCATTACGGCAATCCTGAATAATAAACAACCTACGATTTACGGAGATGGCACCCAGAGCCGCGACTTTACCTATGTGACTAATGTGGTGGAAGCAAACATCCTGGCTACGGAAGCGGATTTCCCTCCCGGGATGGTATTTAACTGCGCCTGCCACGAGCGCATCGATCTCAACCAGTTGGTTAAGGATATTAATGAAATATTAGGAAAACACATTGAACCCCTCTACACCGATCCACGTCCCGGTGATGTAAAACATTCTTTTGCTGATATTGAGCGCATTCAAAAATATCTGGGATATCGACCTAAAGTGTATTTCCGGGAAGGGTTGGAGAAGACGATCGAGTGGTATAAAGAGAAAATGTAAAATGAAAAATGAAAAATTTGAGCAGGATGCTGGGCATAAAATGTGAAATGAATGAAAGGGATTCTCTGGCCGGATAAATATAGTTTGATTCTATTGATATATTTTTTCGCTATGAGAAACAAGTTATTTAATTTAAAAGAATACTTTATTTTACCTGTTTCAATTTACGTTCTTAATTTTACATTCAGAGGTGATATATGAAGTGGTACGCCCTGTACACCCGACCCCGACACGAGAAAAAGGTATACGAAGAGTTGCAGGAGAAGAAAATTGAGGCATTTCTACCGCTGGTGGAGCGAGTACGGCAGTGGAAAGACCGCAAAAAACGGGTAATGATGCCCCTGTTTAACAGTTATGTGTTTGTTCATATTGAATTGAAAGATCGTTTTGCCGCGTTGCAAACAAAAGGGGTGGTTCGTATGGTGAGCTTTGGTGGGGTACCAGCCGCCATACCGGATTGGCAAATTGAGCAGTTACGGCGCTTGATTGAGCATCCCGATACTCTGCAACTGGAGGAGTACCTCCGGGAAGGCGATTGGGTGGAGGTGACCGACGGACCGTTCATGGGTATCAAAGGGCGATTACGAGAGTTGCGGAATGAAACTCGGGTGGTGATTAATATCGATGGGATTTACCAATCCGCTTCCTTTGTAGTGGATAAAAAACTGGTGCGTAAAATACCTCCACCGGATAAAGAATAAGTTTCGAAGAATAGGTACGAAAATAACATGTGAAAAGAACGAAGAAAGCTTCACCGAAAAAGTTTTAAAGCCAGTTGTATGTTGAACTTCTTAAAATAAAAATTTTCACTTTATTATTTTTACCCTCCCGTTTATGAATTATATTTACTATTTCAAAAGATCTAACTCTAACTGAAAAGCAGTTAATGACAAAGATGGAATAAATTAGATTCTGAAGAACCGGGTAAAGGAAGTTACCTTTCCTTCCGGAAGACAATCAGAAAAGAAACGGAGGCAGCATATGGACGAACCGAAAAGTAAAAATATTTTCTGGCACGAAGGGGATATTAAAAAAGCGGATCGAGAACGTTTGAATGGACACAGGGGCGTCTGTCTCTGGTTTACGGGACTCTCTGGTAGTGGAAAATCCACTATTGCCCACGAGGTGGAGAATATTTTGTACGAACGTGGAGTGCATACGTACGTCCTGGATGGTGATAATATCCGCCATGGATTGAATCGGGATCTGGGTTTTTCCCCGGAAGACCGCACCGAAAACATTCGTCGCATTGGCGAGGTGGCTAAACTCTTTGTGGATGCGGGATTGGTGGTGATGACGGCGTTTATTTCTCCTTATCGTAAAGACCGCGATCAGGTGCGCGAGATTATGAATCCCGGGGAGTTTGTGGAAATCTATGTAGAAGCGGATCTGGAAACTTGCGAGGAACGCGATCCCAAAGGGTTGTACAAAAAAGCTCGTGCCGGTGAGATTAAAGAGTTTACTGGAATCTCTGCTCCGTACGAACCACCAGAAAATCCGGAACTGGTGGTGAACACTACCGAAGAGACCGATGTGCACAAAAACGCCATGAAGGTAGTGGAGTATCTGGAGAAGCAGGGGTATTTATCTGCTGATGAAAAATAGGGAGTATGTTATTAAGGGCATAGGGCATAGGGCATAGGGCATAGAGCATAGAGCATAGAGCATAGAGCATAAGGACATAGAGCATCCGAACGGATCCCTTCGGGATAGAGCATATCCTGACTAAAGCGCAAACATCCCTGTTTGCTTTCGGGATGACCCCGACGAAAGACGTAAACATCCCTGTTTACTCTCGGGATTGAATCTTCCAGGATTCAAAATTATCATGATTTCAGGTATAGGGGCATAAAGCATAGGGCATAGGGGGGTGAGGAAAGAGGAATAGGGAAGGGATGATTAAAGGATTAAGTATTTTATGTTAAAGTGGTTTTTAATTTTAAGCTGAAAGGAGTATTTCGTTGATAGATTTGCACATGCACAGTACTTTTTCGGATGGAACACTTACCCCCACCGAATTGATTCAGAAGGGCAAGGAATTGGGACTAACGGCAATGGCACTCACCGACCACGATACCATCGACGGGGTAAAGGAGTTTATCCAGGCAGGTAAATCGATTGGGGTAATTCCCGTGCCAGGGGTGGAGATTAGTGTGGATACCAAATTGCCCAATCACGGGCACATGCATATTGTGGGACTTTTCATCGATCCCGATTCCGAAGAGTTAAAAAATACCCTGAATTACCTACGAACCCAGCGCAATTTGCGAGCAGAAAAGATTATTCGCAAGCTGAATGAACTGGGTGTGGATGTCACAATGGAAGAATTGTTAGCCGAAGCAGGAGAAGGTTCCATTGGACGTCCCCATGTGGCAGCCATTATGGTACGCAAAGGGCTGGTTTCCAATATACTGGAAGCATTCGAGAAATACCTCAAAAAAGGTGGACCGGCTTATGTGGATAAAGTCAAATTAGGGGAAGAGGATGCCATTCGGCTCATTAAACAGGGAGGAGGTATTGCTATCCTGGCGCATCCCCATTTGATGAAATACGATACGTTCGAAGAAGCCAAACAGAAAATATTGCAGCTTAAAGAGTATGGGCTGGATGGGTTTGAGGTATATTATTCCGGAATGCCATTGGAATATACCCGCAAGCTACTGGAAATGGCCGATGATTACGGCTTTATCTACTCCGGTGGGTCTGACTTCCATGGTTCTAACAAAGATGGTATTCATCTGGGTACGGGTAAAAACGATTTGGAAATTCCCGATCTGGTGTACGAGCGGCTAAAAGGGTACTGGCAGATTAGCAGAGGGTAGGAAAGGGCAAAAAAACAGAAAAGAGGAAATAGGAAATAAAATATGTAATAGTTTGGCAATTTACTTCTATTTTAATTTTCCTAAAAAAATAAAATAATCTCAAAAGAAAAAAAGAAGGAGTAGAAGAATGATACGACCTCATGGTGGGACATTGGTGAATCGATATGTAGTAGAAGAACAGAAAAATGAATTTGTGGAGAAGGCAAAGAGCTTGCCCAGGATTACCCTTGATGATAAAAACATTTCCGATCTGGAAATGATTGCCTCCGGTGCTATGAGTCCCTTAACGGGTTTTATGAAAAAAGCGGATTATACTTCTGTAGTGAACGAGATGCGCCTCTCCAACGGATTGGTGTGGAGTATTCCCATTACCCTGGCAGTAAACAAAGAGGTGGTGGATCGGATTGATGGTCA
>JALWDQ010000002.1:4810-5963 GCA_027039625.1 Calditrichia bacterium
TGATGGTCATGGGGAAGTGGCGCTGGTGGATCATCAGGAACATTTGCTGGCCATTATGAATGTAGAAGAAGTGTATCAATACGATAAAGCAGTGGAAGCGGAGAAAGTGTTTCGCACCACGGACGAGAAACATCCCGGGGTAGCTTATGTTTACCAGCAGGGCGATTACCTTCTGGGCGGTCCCATTACCATGATTAACCGTCCCCGACACACGGATTTCGTGGAATACCGTCGCGATCCGGCAGAGACGCGCCGCATTTTTCAGGAAAAAGGCTGGGAAACAGTGGTTGCTTTCCAGACGCGCAATCCCATTCACCGGGCGCATGAATATCTGCAGAAATGCGCGCTGGAAATCGTCGATGGTTTGCTCATTCATCCTCTGGTGGGACGCACCAAATCGGATGACATTCCCGCAGAAGTGCGCATGAAGAGCTACGAAGTGTTGCTGGAAAAATACTACCCGAAAGACCGGGTACTGCTTTCCGTTTTTCCCGCTGCCATGCGCTATGCCGGTCCCCGAGAAGCAATTTTCCATGCCCTGGTTCGCAAGAACTACGGTTGCACCCACATTATTATCGGACGTGACCATGCCGGTGTGGGCAATTATTACGGCACGTACGATGCCCAGCAAATCTTCAAGGAATTCAAACCGGAAGAGCTGGATATCACCCCGCTTTTCTTCGAACATGCTTTTTACTGTACTGAATGCGGCAACATGGCCAGCGCCAAAACCTGTCCGCACGACAGCAGTGCTCATGTATTCCTGAGCGGAACAAAAGTGCGCGAAATGCTCTCCCGCGGCGAACTTCCCCCCAAAGAATTCACCCGTCCGGAAGTAGCACAACTGCTTATGGAAGCGATGAAAAGGAAATGAAAAATTTAAAATTAAAAATGAAAAATGGAAAAAATATCAATAGGTTGGAAATAGGGGAGTATGTAAGTATGATCTGATTAGGTTTAATATCAAATAAAAGGGGGATGTTTGGTGGAAAGGGAGAATATTATTTTACAGAAAACATTTGATTTTGCTGTAAAAATAGTAAAACTATCTCGTTACTTAAAAAATGAAAAAAGGGAATATGATCTATCAACGCAGCTTTTAAAGTCAGGTACCTCTATTGGCGCGAATTGTGAGGAGGGAAATAGTGCACAA
>JALWDQ010000003.1:0-1936 GCA_027039625.1 Calditrichia bacterium
TGCAGCATGAATTTTCCACCATCCCAGGGGTAAAGGAAGATGTGGTGGAAATGATCCTGAACCTCAAAGAAGTCCGGATTAAACTTTTAAATAAACGGCCGGATAAAGTGAATTTGCACCTGAAAGGCCCCGGCGAATTTAAAGCCGGAGATATTGGTGCCAATACGGCAGATTTCGAAATTTTGAATCCGGATTTGCACATTGCCACCCTGAACGAAGATGCCGATTTCGATATGGAAATTCGCATCGGTAAAGGGCGCGGGTACGTATCTGCCGAAGAAAACAAACCGCTGGAAACCAGCATCGGTCTTATTCCCATCGATTCGATTTTCTCGCCCATACGTAAGGTGCGTTACGATGTGGAAAATGTTCGGGTGGGCCAGAAAACCGATTACGAAAAGCTGATTCTGGAAATTGAAACCGATGGCAGTATTACCCCGGATGACGCCCTCACCTTCGCTGGTAAAATTCTCAAAGATCATATCCAGCTCTTCATTAATTTCGAAATTGAACCGGAAGAGGAAGAAACCCAGGAAATTGATGAAGAAGTGCTGCGGATTAAGAAACTGCTACGGATGAATGTTGATGAACTTGAACTGTCGGTGCGGTCTCACAATTGTTTGAAGAATGCCAATATTAAAACCATTGCCGATCTGGTGCGCCTGGATGAATCGGAACTGCTGAAATTCCGGAATTTCGGTCGCAAATCGCTGCAAGAAATCCAGGATATTCTTGAGAAAAAAGGCCTCTATTTTGGCATGGATGTGGATCGCTACCTGAAGGGTGAGGATTAATCTTTTTTAACTTGAAGTGTAAGGAATCAGGAAGACGGCTAAACAGGAAAAATTGAGGTGAGCTCATGCGGCATCGCAAAAAAGTAAAAAAATTAGGACGGACAAAGAGTCATAGAGAAGCCACGTTGCGGAATCTAGCACGGGCGGTGATTGAGCACCATCAGGTCAAAACCACACTGGCTAAAGCGAAAGCTGCCCGCAGTTACATCGAGCGGTTAATTACTTACGGGAAGAAAGATACGGTTGCAGCCCGGCGTTTGGCGTTTAAACGCTTGCAGAACCGCACGCTGGTAAAAATGTTGTTCGATGAAATTGCCCCGGCTTTTGCCGATCGGAATGGCGGCTATACCCGGGTGATTCGACTGGGACGCCGCAGGGGCGATGGAGCCGAGTTGGCGGTACTCCAGCTGGTGGGCTTCGAAAAACTGATGGTGGAAGAGAAAGCCAAAGAAAAGAAGAAGAAGAAAGAAGCCCCGGCGAAAGAAGGCAAGAAGGAAAAACAAGCAGCACCGGAAACAACCGCAAAAGAAAAGGCAGCGGCAACCACCGGAGAAGAAACCGGAGCGGAAGAAAAAGCCGAGGAAAAGGAAGAACAGAAAACCGCCGAAGAGCAGTCTGAAAAAGAAACTGCGGAAGCACAGAAACCTGCCGGAGAAGAATCTGCAGGAGAAGAGAAAAAAGGTGCAGAAAATTCTTCCGGCGAAGAGGAGAAAAAAGAGTAACTTCGATACACCTTTTTTAGGAAATGAACAGGCGCCTGTTTTTACTAGGGGCGCCTTTTTTATTTGACGAAAACGAAGGGATAGTCGTTTTCCCCTTGTACAGGTTTTGATTTACCGGTTGAATCTCTGTGCAGCTTGTGTCTATATTTTCTCCCTATGGAAAGATGGGAACGCTGGTTACTGCTCGTTTTGTTGATATTGGGGTTGTTGACACCCGCAGGTGCGGAAGATCGGTTCATCCGCGGATTGTGGGTGGTGCGGCACGAAATTACCACGGCAGAGAAAATTGATTCCCTGATAGCACGCGCCCACCGTTGGGGAATAACCGACCTGTTTGTGCAAATCCGGGGACGCGGAGATGCCTACTACCGCAGCCATTACGAGCCCCGGGCTGCGGAAATCCCCGACGCGGATTTCGAC
>JALWDQ010000004.1:0-18966 GCA_027039625.1 Calditrichia bacterium
CTGGACGTGCATTCGGTTTTCCGCTTCGTCGAATACAATGGAATGAGGGCCGTCCAGAACCTCATCGGTAATTTCGTCGCCGCGATGGGCGGGTAAGCAGTGCATCACTTTTACATCCGGTTTGGCATGTTTAAGCAACGCACTATTCACCTGATAGGGTTGAAAAATCTTCTTCCGAATTTCTGCCTCTTCTTCCTGCCCCATGCTTGCCCATACGTCGGTGTACACAATATCGGCATCTTCAACCGCTTCGATGGGATCGGAGAGGATTTCAATGGTGCTAATTCCGGCATCCCGGGCATTTTTTAAGGTGTTCGCATCGGGCTGGTAATCCCTGGGAGTGCAGATGGTGAGATGAATGGGTACCCGGGAAGCAAAATTTATCCAGGAATGAGCAATATTGTTGCCATCGCCAATATAAACGATTTTCAAATCCTGCAAGGTACCGCGATGTTCCAGAATGGTAAAGGCATCTGCCATAATCTGGCAGGGATGATTATAGTCGGTTAATCCGTTGATGACCGGAACCGTGGCGTATGCTGCCAGTTCTTCCATATCCGAATGCGCAAACAGCCGTGCCATAATCAGGTCGTTGTAACGGGAAATGACCCGGGCAATATCCTTAACCGCTTCGCGTTTGCCAATCCCAATATCCGTGGGTGCCAGATACAGAGCATACCCACCCAGCTGATAAATTCCCGTCTCGAAGGAAATACGGGTACGTGCCGAGGGTTTCGCAAAAATCATTGCCAGGGTGTACCCTTTTAACAGGTGGTGCTCTTCACGCTTTTTCACCATCTCCTTTAGCTTTCGGGTCAGCTCGAATATTTCAAATATTTCGTCCCGGGTTAAATCGGCAGTAGAAATAAAATCCTTTTTCACAGCTCTCTCCTTTCCTTAATTCGCCTTGCTCCTTGAACGCACTCATTAAATTACAGAATGTACCTGCGCAGGTCTTCATCTTCCACAATATTTTTCAATTTATTGCGGACGAATTCGCCGTCAATGGTAACCTCCTTTTCTTCCAGATCGGGCGCTTCGAACAGTAAATTTTCCAGCAAAGTGCTTAAAATGGTATGCAGACGGCGGGCACCGATATTTTCGGCTTTGCTGTTTACATAGCTGGCAGTTTCGGCAATCTCTCGCAGGGCATCGTCAGTAAATTTTAGCGTGATCCCTTCCGTTTTCAACAATTCCTGATATTGCTTAATCAAGGCATTTTCGGGTTCGGTAAGGATGCGGATAAAGTCCTCGGTGGTCAGGCTGTTCAGTTCCACCCGAATAGGGAAACGTCCCTGCAGTTCGGGGATTAAATCGGAAGGTTTAGAAACGTGGAAAGCCCCGGAGGCAATAAACAAAATATGGTCTGTCTTCACCATACCGTATTTGGTAACCACCGTGGTTCCTTCCACCACCGGAAGGAGGTCGCGCTGGACGCCTTCCCGGCTGACGTCGGGCCCCTGTCCTCCCCCGCCGCCACCGGCAATTTTATCAATTTCATCCAGAAAAACAATTCCGGCATTCTCCACCCGGTGAATCGCTTCCTTCACCACCGCACCCATATCAATCAGTTTCTGCGCTCCCTCCTGGGTCAGGATAATCAACGCTTCTTTAACGGTAACTTTGCGCTTCTTCATTTTTTTGGGCATGAGGTTCCCAAATAATTCCCGGATGTTAAGCCCCATCTCCTCTATTCCAATCGGGGAGAAAATTTGCATCATGGGCATGGATTCGGTGGGAACATCCAGTTCCACTTCCCGTTTGTCCAGTTCGCCATTTAACAACATCTGGCGGAATTTTTCGCGCACTTTCTGGTGCCGTTCTTCCTCCCCTTCGGTAGCAATGGGAGCCGACACGGAAGGTTCCGAAAATCCCGGTGGTGGAGGTGGAACTTTAGGACGGGGAATTAAAATATCCAGCAGGCGCTCGATGGCACGTTCCCGGGCTTTTCCCTGTACTTTCTGGGTCATCTCTTCCCGAACCATATTCACACCAATATCCACCAGATCGCGAATCATGCTCTCCACATCGCGGCCCACATAACCCACTTCGGTAAATTTGGAAGCTTCTACTTTAATAAACGGTGCTCTGGCTAACCGGGCTAATCGCCGACTGATTTCCGTTTTTCCCACACCGGTGGGGCCGATGAGGATGATATTGTTGGGCATAATCTCTTCCCGAATGCTGGAGGTTACCTGCTGGCGTCTCCAGCGATTTCGCAACGCAATCGCAACCATACGTTTGGCAGCATCCTGTCCAATAATGTATTTATCCAGTTCGGCAACAATCTCCCGGGGAGTTAATTCTTTCAATTTTTCGTTCATGCTCAATCCTCGTTTTCTGGTTTATTTTAGCACTTCCACACTGATATGATGATTGGTGTAAATACAAATATCCGCAGCAATATTCATTGCTTCTTTCACAATTTCTTCTGTAGTTAAGGATGTATGGTGTTTCAAAGCACGTGCCGCAGAGAGGGCAAACGGGCCTCCGGAACCGATGGCGACAATTTTGTCATCCGGTTCCACCAGGTCGCCAGTTCCGGAAATGATAAGCGCAGTTTGCGAATCCACTACCGCCAGCATGGCTTCCAGGCGCCGTAAGAATTTATCCGTGCGCCATTCCTTGGCCATTTCCACGGCGGCGCGGGTTAAATTACCATTGTACTGCTTAAGTTTTTCCTCGAACCGTTCGAACAACGTAAACGCATCGGCAGCCGCCCCCGCAAAACCAGCCAGAATTTTGTCGTTGTAAAGGCGACGAATCTTCCGACTGCTGTGTTTCATAATCGTGTTCCCAAACGTCACCTGTCCATCTCCAGCTATGGCAGCCTGCCCATTGTGCACCATTCCCAATATTGTGGTGCTGTGTATTTTCAGCTCTTCTGTGCCCATAAATTCTCCCTGTTTCCGTTTTGTTTTAACCGGATTAATTTACAGAATTTTATTAGAGATACCAACCGAATCGGAAATTTCTGGTTATTTTTCATTAAAGTTGGAAGAAATGCGATTTTTTAATTCGAAATATATCCCGTGAAAATGAAAAACGGATGTAATCTCCCCGGGGAAGAATTGCTCTTTCTTCTCGAACGAATGTTTTTTTTCCGGAAAGAATGCTTCCTGACGAATACCTGACGGGTTTTAAGTACAGTAATACCCAGCGGTTACCGCACCAGTACCACTTTTCGGGTAAAAACCCGGTGTTCGTTTTTCAGGCGGATTACATAGATTCCGGAGCTTACCGGCCATCCGGAATCGCTATTCGCATTCCAGTACAAACGGTGTGTTCCCGGAAGAAATGTTTTTACCGGTGCGGTATAAATGAGGTGCCCCAGCACATCGTACACCTGAAAACTTACCCGAGTTCGGGAAATATTCCGAAATGTTACGGTTAATCGCCCATTAAAGGGATTGGGGTAGGCATTCATCAAAGTAAAGGTAGCGGGCACTGTATTTTCGCGGGAAACGGCACTGGAAGATTGTACAGAGAAATACCCGTCAGAGGTATCGGCACCCACAATAGTGGAATCCACAGAATACCCCACCACGCTTAAAAGGTATCCGGTACCGGAGGGGAAGCCGGATACATCCCACAGGTAGCTGGTATCCGTTAGTGCCTGTGCCAGAGGATAAAAATGCGCCCCGCTATCGGGACTGTAAAACAGGTCGTACTGTAACGGGTTTCCTTCGTCGGGATTTTGCAACTGCCAGTTTACCCTGAATGTATCCTGAATTATTTCTCCTCCGTTGGGGGAAAGCAAATCCACCATAGGCTCGCGATAAATGTGCAGTAGCTCCGCAAAAGCCACTCCGGAAACGGGATTTCCCTGGTACGTCCCGCTTACCTGGCAACTCCCCTCCCAGAAGTATTGCATATTCACAAATGGGACAACCTGCTCCTGAAAAACGGGAGTAATGGTAATATTAATCTGATGCAGGGTATCCACATAATTGAATTGGCTGGCAAAATAGGCATTCGGTTCGTAAAGCCAATACTGAAGGCGGTGGAGTTGAAACCGGGAGGTGGTATCCTGCATGGTGTCATTCAGGTACAGAGTGCTTAACCGGTGATGGTCGTCCTGCGGAATGGTATTTTGTGCGGTAAAGGTGTTCCAGAAGCAGATATCCACTCCGTTAGAGAGCTGTACAGAAAACCATTCGTAACTTTCGGCACCACCCGGTCCCACCATAAATGGCCCATATTGGTGATCCATCCAGGCTACACCGGTAACGGAATCGGTCACACCCGCAAAAACCAGGTTCCCCTGGACGTTCATGTAGGTAAGGCTGTAGTAATAAGAGCTTCCGGTGGTAAAGAAAATAAGCCCATCCTGCCCAATAAGGAGGGGACGCTTGACCAGATCCAGCGTGACATTCAGTTGATAATCTCCGTCGCCCGCCTGTAGCTCGTACTGAAAAGGCAACATGCCGCTGGAATCCCGTAAGTTCCGAAAGTAATCCGTATCCCCGGTGTAAGTAAAATAATGGATGTTTAAAGAATCGCTGCTGGATTGCAAAAATCCCAAGGAGGTCTGGGAGTAAAATAGGTGCTGGTCTTCGTCAGCAATGTTGATAATCCGTGGGTAAAGGAGAAAATCGAAATAAGTAATCATGGCGGAATAATGACGATTGCTGCTTACCCCCTGCAGGTGGAAATTGAGATACCACCATTCCATCCCCTGCCCAAGGCTTCCGCCGTAATCCGGGTGGTTTCCTTCATCTACGGGAAAAGCAATCTCTCCGCCAGCCGGAATGTAGGGATACTGTTTCCAATCCTGTGCCCACAATACGCTTAAAAGAAATAACCCAATTAACAAAACGGATTTCATCTCATTTCTCCTTAAGATGAAAAATACTCTAACATTCCAAAAAACAAGGGTTGCATTATTTTTACTGGAGCGTACTTGCTGGAAAAATATGTAATCGATGGTCTGGAATTAAACAGGAAATACCTGGAAATTTTCCCATAAAAACATATCTTCAGAGAACAAACAGTCCAAAATGTTAAACTATCGTGTTAAGAAATTTTTCCAAGTTTCAGAAGTTCACAAAAAACTTCTTTAATGAAATTCTTCATACTGCTTACGCAGAGAGATTCTTCGCCCTCCTTGCGGAAGGCTCAGAATGAGAGGTTGCTGTACTTTTTGCATGAATAAAAACATTCGAGTATTTTATCAGTAAAACCGGAAAGATTAGATCTTCCGCCTCAGGCGGGCAATGGGAATGCCCAATTGTTCGCGATACTTCGCCACAGTGCGTCGGGCAATGGGAATGCCTTTTTGTTTCAGAATTTCCGCAATTTTTTCATCGCTTAATGGTTTGTGGGGATCTTCATTCTCAATAATTTCTTTGAGCTGCTCTTTGATACGCAGGGTGGAAATTTCTTCTCCATCCGCCGTCTCCATCCCCTCGTTGAAGAAGTATTTTAATTCGAATACACCATAATCGGTCTGAACGTATTTACCATTTACCACCCGGCTTACCGTGGAAATATCCATTCCGATGCGATTAGCCACATCTTTCATAATCATCGGTTTAATGTGTTCCGGCCCTTTCTCAAAGAAGTCCCGTTGTAAATCCACAATGGCATGCATTACCTTCAGCATGGTGGCCCGCCGCTGGTGCAGCGCATTGATGAACCATTTGGCACTCTCCACTTTTTTGCGGAGGAACTGGCGCACGTCCTTATCCAGCTTCCGTGCCTGGCTGATGAGCTTGCGGTAATGGGGACTGATTTGCAGTCCGGGCATGTTCCATTCATTTAAAGAAATGACCAGTTCATCATCCACCTTTTCCACAATGAAATCCGGAATAATGTAATTCTGGCGGGAATCCCAGAGCCCTTCCCCCGGTTTGGGATTTAATTTGTTGATGACTTCCAGCGCTTCCTTAATCTCTTCCAGAGAGACGTTGAGTGTATCGGCGACTTTTTCGTACCGTTTGTTCACAAAATCGTGGTATGCTTCCTGGATAATACGTAAAGCCAGGTCTTTCTTTCCGTTAAGCTCCAGATTTTTTAACTGGATTTCCAGACATTCCTGCAGATTTCGGGCGGCAATGCCTACGGGATCAAAGGTTTGAATTTGTTTGAGAATCCGCTCTACTTCTTCCGGGGTGCGATTAAATATTTGTGCAATACTTTCTACCGTGACTTCAGGATCCAGATATCCATCATCGCGCAAATTGTAAATGATGTATTCACCAATCCGGAAATCCTCCTCGGAGAGATTTAACATCCGAAGCTGCTCCAGGAGATGTTCGGCCATGGTGGCGCGGTACACCTCCGGACGCTCGTATTCATCTTCGTGTTTCTCCCTGGGAAGCCGGAACTCGTATTGTTCTTCGTCATTCACCAGCTCTTCCCAGTTTACTTCATCTTCTAATTCTTCGAATTTCTCCTCTTCTTCAGTTTTGTTGTTTTCTTCTAACTGTTCAAATTCTTCCTGTATTTCCTCCAATTCCTCAGGATTTTCTTCAATTAATTCTTCCTCTTCTTCGATTTCTTCCAGTTCAGGAGCTTCTTCCAGTACCGGATTGAGCTCCATTTCCGTTTTAATTTTCTGTTCCAGGCTCAAAATAGGAAGCTGCAATAATGTGGAAAGCAGAATCTGTTGCGGTGTCAGACGCTGTTCCAGGCTCAATTGTTGTGTCAGTTTAACCATAAATTCCGTACCTTGCTTTTCTTTGTTTCGTTTGGCATAATTTCTGTATTAAATTATTGAAGTATAATGATTTTGTCAAGAAGAATTTAACGGGTTCGGCAGGGAACATTATATTTGCATTTTTTAGGTATTTTTAATTATTTTTATTGAATAGAGTATATCTTGATAAATTTTACTGATGAAAATGTACTTTGAACTTTTACACCTCAATTCTACGGATTATTTGGTATTGATTCGATAAAAATATGACTATATGTGGCAGCTATAATTTTGATTAGCAAATATTCAGTAAATCCATTCAAATTTTATGGGTAAAAGTACAATGAATCGAGATTTTCCCACCCCGGTTTTGGAAGAAGCTTCGCGCATCCAAACAACTCGAATCCAGGATTCGAAAGTTGAAGTTGAAACCGGCATCACCATTGACGATGTCCACTCCCGGGACCTGGATGATGCTGTTAACATCACCTGGGACAAAAACGAAATCCAGGTGCGTATTTCAATTTCCAATCCCGCAGAACTTTTATCCCGGGACTCGCAAATCTTAACCGAAGCTCTAAATCGTATTGAGACCCGATATTTACCGCAAGAAAATATTCCCATGTTACCTCGCGACCTTTCGGAAGATGCATTCAGCTTACTCCCTTCTCGCAAAAGGTGGGCGATTACCTTTATTTTTTATTTGAATCCCAAAGGTGAGGTCATTCATTTCCAGTTCAAAAAATCTCTATTCAAAAGCCGGCTTAAATTAAGTTATGCCGCCTTCGATTCCATCCTTGAGAATCACTCCGAAGATAAATATTACCCCATGCTTCGACTGGCAAGCCAGCTTGGTTTGCAATTGTTAAATAATCGCCGGGCACGGGGCGCCCTGGCTATTTACGATTTACGGAAAATGATTTACACCAACGAAGAAGGAATTATCTTACCTCTTCAGGAACAACGTGCCCATCTCAGCAACATCTTTATTCAGGAAATGATGATTCTGGTGAATTCCCATATCGCCCAGTGGTTTGCCCGCGAAAATATTCCGGTGTTATTTCGCAACCATACAGCAGCACCCAATGCACCGGGACGAGAAGAAATTATTGCCCAGTTCAATGCGGCACTATTGCATCCGGACATTATTGCCGCAGTGAGCCAGCGAACCGTGCTCTGGTTCCGAAAAGCAACCTATGACCCCATCTTAAAAGGACATTTTGGACTGAACGTCCCCGCTTACACTCACATCACTTCTCCCATTCGAAGAGTAGCAGATTTGATTAATATCATGCAACTCAACGCTTATTTAAGCAACAAACCCCTACCCTTTTCCCTATCCGAGCTCCAGGAAATTGCCCAGATCATCAATCAAAAAACACGGGATTATCGCTTTATTCAACAGGAACGGTTTAAAGAGGTGGCTCGTCAACGGGCACAAAGCCATCTTTTAAGGAACCAGGTAAGCGAATTTGTGGCAATGCCTTCGTCCGAATTCGAAAAAGTGCTTAAAGAAGCATTTCGCAACGAGTTATTTCATAACACCCTGGTTGAGGCAATTCAGCATCGTATCAAAATTGGTGCCCTTGATGTAAATCACCTGATTGTTCTATTATTCCCACCCAAAAAAAACGAAACGGTTAATAGCGAAATCACATCATTAATATTTTCGTATCTCCAGAATCATCCAGAACTTGCTCCACAGATTTTGAATCACATTTCGCAAAAACGTTTGTTCGAAAATTTATCTTTTGAAGAAGATATCTATCTTGAACCGTCTTCTTCTCAAATGTCCTCTCTTCAAACATCACCACTTTTTAAAGCCCGAGTGTGTGCAGATATTCAGGGTAAACGTGTTTCTACTGCAAACTACGCCTACGGAAATAGTAAAAAAAGTGCGCGACAAAATGCAGCGGTAAAATTTTTAATTGCTTATCTGAAACATCAATTGGTTTCAGCCAGCGATACTACCGATGCACCTTCCCCTCAAAAGGAAGTTCAAAACAAAACATCCCTCCATACCGAGGAGCAACCCAGAGCTTCTACTAATTATGTAGGTATTGTGAATGAACTTTTCGATAAATATCATCTGGTGCAAAAGCCTGGTTACGAATTTATGATGGAAGGGCCCTCCCATCATCCCAGAATCGTTTGTAAATGTACGGTTGAAGTTGATGGTGAAACGCTAAAAATAGAAGCTACGGGTGGTAATAAAAAAATGGCGAAGCAGGAAGCTGCCCGGAAATTACTGGAAGTTTTAGAAAAAAAAGGCTACACCAGGCAGGTTTCTAATCGAAAATTATCCACACATTTCTCCGAACATATCCAGCAAATAGTCGAATTCGATGAAGGCACTAATTATGTAGGACTGCTACAGGAATATTGCCAGAAACAGCACATTCGATTACCAGAATATACTTTCTTTGAAATAAATCAAAATAATCTGCCCTTTTTCCAGTGTCAGCTCAAATTTTTTACACCTAATGAAGAATTAATTTTTTGGGGAGAAGGACCCAATAAAAAATTAGCAAAACATGATGCCAGTTTCGAATGTTTAAAGTACCTACTAAAAAGCGAAATAGAAATACCGAAAAGTTCTTAATTTAAAAGCATCTTAACTTTATTTGTAATAAGCGCCTGTCCTCCGTATTTTTAATACGAATAAAATTTTTAGGGGAAACTCTGCAACTATTATTTTTTTCTGTTGAATAGATTGTGTTTTCTTTTTTATTTTCCCAATGGGAATTGTGCATTTTTACACATATCGAACGCTGCAGAAGCGTTGAACTGGTATTGTAGAATGCTCTATCTCACAGGAAAACAAATATTTCTTGAATCAATATTTGAGGCACATCCATGAAAGATACTTTGTCACAAACAGCGGAAACCATCAATTTAGCTCCCTTGAACCGGATACTCCGCCGATTGGCAAAAAAACCGGGTTCCACCATCCAGCTTCTTCAGGAAACCCAGAAGATCTACGGATATTTACCCCGGGAGGCGTTAGTCCGCATTGCCGAGGCTACCGGAACTGACGTGAGCCAGATTTACGGGGTGGCAACCTTTTATTCCCAGTTTCGCTTGAAACCGGTGGGCAAGCACATCATTAAAGTGTGCCATGGAACAGCCTGCCACGTCAGCGGAGCCGAGCGCATCACCGAAGCGTGCGAGGAGTTTCTGGGTATTCCCGACGGCGAGACCACTCCCGACGGCATGTTTACTCTGGAATCGGTCGCCTGCCTGGGCTGCTGTAGCCTCGCCCCGGTGATGATGATTGACGAAACCACCTACGGTCGGCTAACCGACCGAGAGACTAAACGAATCCTGAAAAAATATCAAAAATAGAGGACAATTCCCATGAGTTCTCCGCAAAACGGAAAAATAAAAATTCTGGTGGGCATGGCCAGTTGCGGGATTGCCGCCGGTGCTGCGGAGGTGTATACTGCACTGGAGAAAAAAATTGCCCAGGAGAATCTTCCCATCGAGCTGGCAAAAACGGGCTGTATTGGCGCCTGTTACCGCGAACCTCTGGTGGAGATTCAAATGCCCGATATGCCGCCCATTATTTACGGGGATGTGACCCCCAAAAAACTTCCTCGAATTCTAAAGGAGCACATCGAGGAAAAGCACATTATCGAAGATTGGGTGGTCAAAGGCGAGAACATCGAGCAGGCGGAAAACGAACTGTTCGAGCGACAGGTGCGCATTGTGCTGCGCAATGCCGGTAAGATTAATCCGGAACGCATCGAGGATTACCTTTCGCGCAACGGGTACAAGGCGTTAAGCCAGGTATTGTTCAAGATGAGTCCCCAGGAAGTGATTGAAGAAATTAAGAAATCCGGTTTGCGCGGAAGAGGCGGTGCCGGTTTCCCTACGGGAATAAAATGGCAATTCGCCCGCCAATCCCCGGGAGATATGAAATATATTATCTGCAACGGGGATGAAGGCGATCCCGGTGCCTTTATGGATCGCAGCGTGATGGAGGGTGATCCCCACAGCGTACTGGAGGGAATGCTGATCGCAGGATACGCCATTGGCGCCCGGGAAGGAATCATTTACGTCCGGGCAGAATACCCCCTGGCCGTTCAGCGGCTGGAAATTGCCATCCAGCAGGCGCGCGAACGCGGCTTCCTGGGGAAGAAAATTCTGGGAAGCGATTTCTCCTTCGACATTTCGTTGAAACTGGGTGCGGGGGCGTTTGTGTGCGGAGAAGAAACCGCCCTCATTGCCAGTGTGGAAGGTAAACGCGGCATGCCCCGCCTACGTCCTCCGTTCCCCGCAGTAAAAGGTCTGTGGGGCAAACCAACCAATATCAACAATGTGGAAACTTACGCCAACGTTCCCTGGATTATCCTGAACGGTGCCCAGGCATTTGCCCGTTACGGAACAGAAAAGAGTAAAGGAACAAAAGTTTTTGCGCTGGCAGGAAAAATTAAACGGGGCGGCATGGTGGAAGTGCCTATGGGGATGAGCCTCAAGGAAGTCATTTTCGATATTGGCGGAGGCATCAAGGACGACCGGGAATTTAAGGCGGTGCAATTAGGTGGACCCTCCGGCGGATGCGTCCCTGCCAGCTTGCTAGATACGCCGGTGGATTACGAATCGCTCAACAAAACCGGCGCGATTATGGGTTCCGGTGGAATGGTGGTAATGGACGACCGCACCTGCATGGTGGATGTGGCGAAATTCTTCCTGAATTTTACCCAGGAGGAATCGTGCGGGAAATGTACCTTCTGCCGCATGGGTACCAAACGTATGCTGGAAATTCTGGAACGCATCACCAATGGCGAAGGGAAGCCAGAAGACCTGGATAAGCTGGAAAAATTGGCGGAAAACATCAAAAAAAGCTCGCTGTGTGGTCTGGGGCAAACCGCTCCCAATCCGGTGCTGACCACCCTTAAATATTTCCGGGAGGAATACGAGGCGCACATCTACCGCAAGGAATGTCCGGCGAAAAGCTGCCGGGCACTCATCACCTACCGGGTTATCCCCGATGCCTGTACGGGATGCATGGTGTGCTTGCGTGCCTGTCCCGTGGGCGCAATCACCGGCGAGAAGCTCAAACCGCATTTCATTAATGAAGAAATGTGTACCCGCTGTGGCGCCTGTTACGACGTGTGTAAATTCGATGCCATCGAAATTTTAACCGGTGTACAGGAAGAACTGGAAGAAGCGTAAATGGGCGGAGAAGCCACGGGAGGGGTCAAACATGAGGAAAATAGACTTAACAAACGGGAGCAAAAAATGAGTAAGGTGCAGGTGTTCATAGACGGAAAGCCGGTAGTGGCGGATAGTAATCAAACCATTTTACAGGTGTGCCGGGATCAGGGGATTCACATTCCCACCCTGTGCCACGACGACCAGCTTGAACCGTTTACCTCCTGTTTTTTGTGTGTGGTGGAAGTAGAAGGAGCCCGGACTTTTGTCCCCTCGTGCGGTACGAAAGTTAGCCAGGGCATGAAGATTACCACCGAAAACGAACGCCTTCGCGAAGCGCGCAAAATGGCGCTGGAACTGCTGCTGAGTAACCACTATGCGGATTGTCTGGGGCCGTGCAAAATTACCTGTCCTGCGGGGGTGGATGTGCAGCGTTATCTGGCCCTGGCTGCCATGGGGAAATATAAGGAAGCAATTGCCCTGATTAAACAGACCAATCCCCTGCCCACCGTGTGTGGCCGGGTGTGTACCCGTCCCTGCGAGCTGGCCTGCCGTCGTAATCTGGTGGATGAAGCCGAAGCGATCGACCACGTGAAGCGCTTTCTGGCAGACTACGACCTGGAGAGTCCCGACCGCTACTTCCCGGAGGTGAAACCGGACAGCGGGCATAAAGTGGCCATAATTGGTGCGGGACCCGCGGGCCTCTCCTGCGCCTACTATCTGCGCCAGGAAGGACACACCGTGCACATTTTCGATGCCAAACCCAAACCGGGCGGCATGCTGCGCTGGGGCATCCCGGAATATCGGCTCCCGGAAAAAATTCTGGACAAAGAAATTGAGGGAATCACCAAACTGGGCGTGGAAATTTATTGCAATAAAGCGCTGGGTCGGGATTTCACTATCGATTCGCTTTTCGATGAAGGGTACGAAGCCATCTTCCTGGGATTGGGTGCCCAGGCCAGTACCAGCATGCGGGTGGAAAACGAAGATGCCGATGGCGTTCTGGCCGGGATTGAGTTTCTGGAAGAAGTCAAATTGGGTAAGGTGAAGAAGCTCTCCGGCAAGGTGGCGGTGATTGGTGGTGGCAATACGGCAATGGATGCCGCGCGCACGGCGTTACGCCTGGGTGCCGATGAGGTAAGCATCGTCTATCGTCGCACCATCAAAGAAATGCCTGCCAATAAAATTGAAATTGAAGAAGCGCAGGAAGAAGGCGTGAAGTTCGTTTTTCTCACCGCACCGGTGAAGATTCTCACGGATGAAAACAACCGGGTACGGGGCATGGAATGCGTGAAGATGGAACTGGGGCCTCCCGATGCCAGCGGTCGCCGTCGTCCCATCCCCATCGAAGGCTCAAATTACGAAATGGAAGTGGATTGGGTAATCGCCGCCATCGGGCAGAAGCCGGATCTGGAATACGCAGGTAAGGACGGCAAGTTACTGGAAGTAAAAACCACCCGCTGGGGAACGCTGGAAGTGAGGCCGGAAATCATGGAAACCAACATTCCCGGAGTTTTTGCCGGCGGTGACGTGGTGCTGGGTCCCGCTACAGCTATCGAAGCGATTGCCGATGGTGGAAAGGCGGCCAAAGCCATTCACAAATACATTACCGGCGAAACGCTGGACTTACCCAAAAAACCGTTCATCAGTCGCAAAGAGAATTTAAGAGCACCGCAGCCGGAAGATTTTGCCAGCGTGCCGAAAATCCCGCGGGTAAAAATGCCAGTGCGCGACCCCAAAGAACGTGCCCATAGCTGGGAAGAAGTGGAACTGGGGTTTAGCGAGGAACAGGTGCATCAGGAAGCGCTGCGCTGCCTGGAATGCGGCTGCCAGGCGTTTTACGAGTGCGATTTACAAAAACATTCCACCGACTATGAAGCAGATCAGACCGCGTTTCAGGGGGAATTTCATGATTTACCCGCCGACACCAGTCATCCTTTTATTCAGATTGAATTGAACAAATGTATTTTGTGCGGACGTTGTGTGCGGATTTGTGACGAAGTGATGGGGCTGGGAGTGTTTGGTTTTGTCAAGCGGGGATTCGATACGAAGGTACGACCGGTGCTGGAAGTGCCCCTGGCCGAAAGCCACTGCATCTCCTGCGGGCAGTGTGTGGAAACCTGCCCCACCGGTGCCATTGTGGATAAACCCGATGCCGTAAAACCCGGTCCCTGGATTCTGGAAAAACACCCCACTATCTGTCAGTACTGTAGTGTGGGGTGCACCATGAATGCGGATGTCCTGGACGATCGCATCATTAAGATTTCTGCGGATCGCCAGGCGGTAGTGAACGAGTTCGGGAATTTGTGTGTGCGCGGACGCTACGGCTTCCGCTACGTGAACAGCGAGGAGCGTCTTACCCAACCGCTCATCCGGAAAAACGGCACTTTGCAGCCGGTAAGCTGGGACGAAGCATTCCTCTTTACTGCCCGGCGCATTATGGACATGAAAAAGCAGGATGCAGAGTGGGCGGTGTTTGGTTCCCCCACGGCAACCAATGAAGAAAATTATCTGCTGCAAAAATTTGCCCGGGTAGTGCTGGGTACAAACAATGTGGGTTCGCTCTCGAACCTGAATGATGTTCCGGAAGAACTGCTGCGTGCTTCCATGTCCAACACCACTTTCGACGCCATCGAGAAGAGCGACTTTTTACTGGTGGGGAATTACGATCCCATGGAAACGCACCCGGTGGTGTACATCAAACTGCAAAAGGCAAGCCGGCGGGGTCAAACCCTGTACATTCTGAACCAGCCGGAATCCCGACTGGCGAAACGGGGACACAATTTACCGGTTCCGGACGAACGGAAAGTGGATTTCCTGAAATTTCTGGTTTACCAGATTATTCACCAGGGAAAATATGCTCGCAGCGCAACACAGGACGGTCTGGAAGCGTTAAGAGCCTCTCTGCAAGGCGACATCCAGCAATGGACGGCGCAGGATTTCGGTTTAAAGAAAGGGGAATTCAACACTTTCTTCCGAAAATTGCTGAAAGCCAGGCATCCGCTGTTTATCTGTAATCGCAGTGCCGGAGATCCCGGAACCGTGCACTGGTTGAACAGCCTGGCTTTTGTCCTGGGGAAAAACGAGATTTTGCTCTCCTTGCCCACAGAGGCCAACTACCAGGGGATGCTGGATATGGGTGTGCATCCGGAATTTCTCCCCGGCTACCAGCGGGTGGACAATCCCCAGGTGAGGGAACGGTTCGCCCGGGAATGGGGTGCTGCGCTTCCCGAAAAACCCGGTCTGGCTACGAAAAAGCTACTTTCCCGCTGGAGCAAGGGAAAAATAGACGGTGCCATCTTCTGGGCGCAGGATCCACTGGGAACGGGTGAAGTTAAATGGAAAAAATCTTCCGGTCAGTTTGTGATAGTTGGCGATATGTTCCTGACCGAAACAGCCAAAGAGGCAGATGTGGTCTTCCCGCTGGCACCTTTTGCGGAAATCACCGGTACCATCACCAATGCCGAAGGGCGGGTGCAGCATTTCCGTGCCGCACTTCCTTCGAAAACAAGCCGGGAAAACTGGCAAATCCTGGTGGATTTAAGCGCGGCTCTGGGACATCTGTTCAAATTGCAACGCAGCGAAGAAGTGACCGCCGAGATCGAGCACTTAATTCCCGAGTACCGGCACGAGATTGCTCTCTTCCGCAATGGCTACCGCCCGAAACCGGAACTGATCTCGGGCATCCGGAAACAGCACATTCCTTACGGCGGAAACCATTTACTGAAGTGGTTCGATACTTTTTCCGCTTCACGCCAGGTTAAATATCGAACCAGCGATTTGCAATTTATTTTAAAAATGTAAACCCCGGAAGTGATGTTTTGGGGTTCTAAAACACCGATTGGAGGACGCATGGGTCATCAAATAAATATTCCGGTCAAATGCTCCCACTGTGGGAAATCTCTAATGACCGAAAAGGTCACTCTGGATGGCTTACCGGCCATAGAGTTGGAAGCCAGCATGAGCGGGAAACTGGGAAAAGTGTATTTAAGCCAGATTTACGGTAGTTACGAGAAAAAATTTGAAGGTGTGGAAGATGTGGTGGGTGCCATTGCCGCTTTTTCCTGCCCCCACTGTCATCAACCGTTTCCGGTGGTGCAGATTTGTGAGTGCAAAGCGCCCATGGTGGGGCTGCAACTGGAATTTGGCGGCATGATTAAAATTTGCTCCCGCAACGGATGTAAACGCCATGCGCTGGAATTTGAAGATGTTAACGATGCCTTCACCCTCTTTTTACGCAAGGACGAAACGGGATTGGGGTAATCCGTTTTGCATTTCGATTGCTAATTTTGCAAATCTGGCGTAAAAATACGGTTGATTCAGAGGCGAAATTCCTTTAAATTTAGCGCGCAAAACAAGGATGCCACCGTAGCTCAGCTGGTAGAGCAAGTGATTCGTAATCACTAGGTCTGCGGTTCGAATCCGCACGGTGGCTCTCCTTTTTTTCATTCCTATCGCTCTTTATTTTCCCTGATTTCCTTTTCCAGCTTTGGACAAACTTTCTCCTATTTTTTTCACGGAAACATTGGAGTACTTCCCCAAAAAGAAGAGAAATCACACAAAATAAAGATTGGTTAAAAAAGGAATTTTTGACTACGGTCATTTTTTTGTTCTTCGCAAATAATTAGAGTAAAATTGATGTGCTGTAATAGGAAAAGAATGATTTTTTATTTGAAACAAAAAATCAAACCGCTGTTTGAAGTGCCCAATATTAAAAAATGAGCTTGAACGAGGAGTAAAACCGTTTTTCTACTGGAAATCCCGATTTGTTACCTAACGATTAAATGGAGGAGACGTCATGAAAAAAGTCTGGTTTTATCTTATCATATTATCGTTGATCGGAGGATGTGCCCATTTCAGATCAAGTAAATATATAATTTTGAAAGAACCCGATTTTTACCACGGTAAAACAATCAGCCCACAGGCGAAAATCGGTGTCATGCCATTCTACATTCGCCAATGGCGAACGGTGTACAGCAGCGATTTGGTCGCTCAAATGGAAAAACTCCGGAGTAGATTGAACCGTTATCTCCGAGAAAAGCAGTTGCTCATGTTACCGCAAATTAAAATGGACACTCATTCCTATCCTATCGCTTATTTTGGGGTGGTGGAATCCATTGATTTTCCGGGTGATCAGGAATCCCCTCAAATCGCTTCTTACGACGAAGTGGAGAAACCCCTCATGGCCATTTACCAGGAAATACCGGCGAAAGAGTGGAAGGATTCACTGAAAGCTTACTGTGCCAGGAAGAAGGTGGATTACGTATTGACTCCTTTTTTGAGCATCGGGGATTTCAAAGTGTATCAAAAGGATTGGAAGGGTAACAAAGAGATTGTTTTGGGGACGAATTACCGCGTTCCGGTTCCCTGGCTGACGGCCCTCGATGAACCCGTGGAAGTATTGTATCTGGGTGCCGCCCTGGTGAACTGTGAAGGAAAGATTATTAAAGTGGGAGCGGAAGGTTTGTTCGCCAAAAAACCGAAATTTTTGTTATCCGTGATGAGCTTACAGTCCGCCATTACGGCAGAGGATGTCACAGCTTTATTGGAAGCCAGACGCGAGGATTTATCCGGACAGCCGCTAATCTGGAAAACAGCACTGGACAATTTGTTACAGAATATGATGCAATAAATTTCCTGGTTGCCCGGCTTTCCGATTCACAAACATCGCCGGGGGAATTGGAGAAACCTGCTGAAAAGAGCCTGTAACATTTGGGGAATCTATTCCGGAATTAAATCTCAGCGTTTCTCCGGGAGGGAGGCACATTTTTCCTGTCTTCCGCTTGGCGAAAAGCACCATATCCCGCGGCCAGGTTAGAAGCACCTCACAGGAAAATTTAGGTGTGGTTCCGTAAGGAGAATTGATTGTAAAGATGGAGGTAGGAAAAACTTGAGGCGCCGGGCGGATTCGAACCGCCGAATGGAGGTTTTGCAGACCTCTCCCTTAGCCACTTGGGTACGGCGCCAATCAGGAAATTTGAAACCGATGTTGACGAATTTTATTTAAAATTAACAGTTGCCGTTCACGAATTATTCGATTGCTCTTCCGTGCAAAACAAAATCGGTAATATGCAAATAAAATTATTGCGATAACAAATATTTCTATTGATCTCGCTTTTCTACTCTTGTGGAGCTGAGGGGAGTCGAACCCCTGACCTCTTGAATGCCATTCAAGCGCTCTCCCAACTGAGCTACAGCCCCATTTTACACTTCGCTGCGTTCAATTTCATTTGCAGCGGGCACAAATTTAATACACAAAACCACCTTTGTCAACCTGAAAGTGGATTTTCCAATCCCCTTTCATTACCTCTCCTGAAAAAACGCTCATGCCCTACTTCGGTTCACGGAAGAAAAATATTCAACGCTGGAGGAACACAAAGAAATCATTAAACAAAATAGAAAATACAGGAACAGCCAGAAGCGTTAGAAAAGTGCTGGTGAACAATTCTCCAATTATGGAAAGTCCCATGGGTTGATAATTTATACCAATTAGCGAAGCGTTTCCCAACCCCATATGAAAAAGGCTGCCAATGGTGGTAAAGCCGGATATTAAGACGGGACGAAAGCGAGGTGGTCTGGCATCCCAAATAACTTCCCCATCCATTCTGGTATCTATACTTCCATCAAACCAGGGATACAGAAAAAAACATCCACCCTCTCCTCCATATCCAGGGTGGCATTGTAAAGCAGGTAGTTGGAAATATCGCCACGTACCACGGGTGTGACTTCCACAGGAATACCTTTTTTCACCGGTGGGCGCTTCCCTTTACGGAAATCTTTTTTCCCGGTAACTTCGGTTTTATTATCCGCTTTCTCCGGAGAAGATGCCGAATTCTCTTTCGAACCGCATCCCAAACCCAGAAGAATAATCAAAAAGAACATTACAATATGTCTGAAATTCATCGAATTCTCCATCTCTTGTCCAAACGCAATAGGCACTGTTACGCAGTTTTGTTCGTAAAGTTGCTTGTTCAATTCATTTTAATTCCAATCTAATATTAGACAATTGAAATAGAAAAAACTTTCGTCCGAGTTTACTTTAAAATTTCTGCAATCACATTCATAATTTCATTTCTTATGAATGAATTTATATTTGCAGATGATGAAAAATACTCTAAATCATCTTGGATTTTCATTAATTCTTCTGGGTTTTTTGATTTTTTTAAATA
>JALWDQ010000005.1:0-1933 GCA_027039625.1 Calditrichia bacterium
TCAGGGTAGCGATGGCTTGCTTGCGGTTCGAGCGGTCTATTTCCAGAATACCGATAGCACGCATTCCCCAGCCAAACACCGGAATTTTAAACAGCTCCTTTTTGGAGATTATGCGGATGGGAAGAGGCAGTGCGCTGATAAGCACCGGAATATCCATGTGACTCTGGTGATTGGCAACAATGATGTAGGAAGTATTGGGCTGAATATGCTCCTTTCCTTCCACCGTTACCCGAACCCCCGCTGCCAGAAGCAGAATGCGCGCCCAGAGCCGCATTACACCCGTATTGAAGCGAGAGTAAGGGTTAAATATCCCGGCAATCATTACAATTACAGCATTAACAACAGTATCCAGAATCAGTACCGGTACAAAGATAAAGAGCCGCCACATGGTATTAAAATTCCTCCCGTTTGATGATGCTAAATCCGGTGTAGGGACGGAGCACCTCGGGTACCATCACAGAGCCTTCGTCAGTCTGGTAATTTTCCAGCAGTGCCACCATCAGGCGGGAAGTAGCCACACCGGAGCCGTTCAGGGTGTGCGGAAATTCGGGTTTGGAATTCTGGGTACGGCGGAAGCGCAAATTCATCCGCCGCGCCTGGAAATCCTCGAAGTTGCTGCAACTGCTTGCTTCCAGCCAGCGTTTCTCGGCAGGAGACCACACTTCCAGATCGTAACATTTCGCGGCGGCAAAACTCAAATCCCCACTACACAGTTCCACCACCCGATAGGGAATGCCCAGCAATTCCAGAATGCGGGAAGCGTCGCGCACCAGGGCTTCCAGCTCCTGATACGAATCCTCCGGAGGGACGATTTTAACCAACTCTACTTTATTAAATTGATGCAACCGCAGGAATCCCCGCGTGTCTTTACCCCAGGAACCTGCTTCGCGCCGGAAACAGGCAGAATAAGCACAATATTTTATGGGGAGCTGTTCCATGCTTAAAATTTCGTCCCGATGCAAATTAGTTACCGGAACTTCGGCGGTAGGAATCAGGTAGAAATCATCCTTCTCGCAGTAGTACATATCTTCTTCCATTTTGGGAAGCTGACCGGTACCGCGCATGCTCTCCCGATTCACCAGAAAAGGTGGAAAAATCTCCCGGTAACCGTGCTCTTTGGTGTGCACATCCAGCATGAAATTGATGAGGGCGCGTTCCAGCCGGGCACCCTTGCCTTTGTACACCGGGAAGCCTCGCCCGGCAATTTTACTTCCGCGCGGGAAGTCAAAAATATCCAGCCGCTCACCAATTTCCAGATGATTGGAGATTTCGAAATCGAACTCCGGCATTTTCCCCCAGGCGCGTACTACTACATTATCCGCCTCGGTTTTACCCACCGGAACACTGGGATGGGGAAGATTGGGAATACGATCCAGTTCTTCGGCAAGCTGGCGATTGACTTCCTTCAGTTCCTCATCGTAGGTTTTAATAGATTGACTGATTTCCCGGGTGCGAGCAATGACTTCCTCCGCCGATTTACCTTCTTTTTTCAACCGACTCACCTGTTGCGATAATTCGTTCCGCTCGTGCTTCAGCCGTTCCACCTGTTGAATAATCTCGCGCCGCCGCGCATCCAGCTCCAGAATGCGATCCACATCACCGGATTCCCCTTTTTTCCGAATGCCTTCTTTCACCAGATCGGGATGTTCGCGAATAAATTTTAAGTCCAGCATGGTCTTTCCTCTCTATTTCTCTGTTGTGTCGTGGTTGTGGGAATTAAATTTCCTTTTCATTGAATGCCCCTGCACTCCTCTTGAGTACTACTTCCGGTAAAATTCATGAATTGCCTCAATAATGAAATCCTGATCTTCTCGGGTCAGTTCCGGATGCATGGGCAGGGAAATTACTTTTTGAGCCAGACGTTCTGCCACGGGGAAATCGCCTTCCCGATAGCCGAACAACTCCCGAAAAGCTTTCTGCAGATGTAATGGAA
>JALWDQ010000006.1:0-3328 GCA_027039625.1 Calditrichia bacterium
ATCCAGGAAGAAAACCACAATTTTTGGCAGATGTATCATATAAAATTTGTAGTAGAATCCGCTTCAGTGTTTTGAGCAACTTTTTCGTTTCAATTTCCCCGGGGAAAATCCAGAAAAAGAGTATCTGAAAAATCGAGGGGAAGGAGCAGAATCGGTAACGGAGTTCTCTTCCCAGACGCGAATGGAACTCTGCCTCCGTTACCTGCTCTTCCCGATTCATCTGCATTGTTTGTAGAGGGGCACCGACAGGGCCCCTTCTTCCTAATCGATGCCCTTCGATTCACCCTCCTCAGGGTGATTCCGATTGTTCCAACCCAGTTTCCGTCGAATCGCGGAGCCCATTTGTTCCATAAGCACATAGATGATGGGCACAATGAACAGGGTGAGCACGGTGCTGGTAGTTAGTCCTCCAATCACCGCCCGTGCCAGCGGTGCCCAGGTTTCCGAACCAGAACCTAATTCCAGTGCCAGGGGCACCATCCCCAGAATCGTGGTGGTTGCCGTCATCAGCACGGGACGCATGCGCACCGTGCCTCCCTGCAACACTGCCTGGTGCAGGGGTATCCCCTTCCTGCGCAACTGGTTGATGTAATCCACCATCACGATACCGTTGTTTACCACAATTCCCGCCAGCATGACAATCCCCACCAGAGACATGACGCTGAGGGTGGTACCGGTAATAAAAAGGGCAAAGAACACCCCAATAATGGACAGCGGTACGGTGAACATGATGATGAAAGGATCCACCAGCGATTCGAACTGGGAAGCCATGATCATGTACACCAGCAGGATGGCGGCAAAGAAGGCAATAATAATGTAGCGGAAGGATTCGCGCTGGTCTTCTGCCGAGCCTCCAATCACCACCTGGAAATCCGAGGGGATGGCGGTTTCTTTAATAATTTTCTGGATTTTCCGCACGGCGCTGGAGAGGTCGATACCGGAAAGATCGCAGCCAACGGACACGTAACGTTCCTGATTTTCCCGGTAGATTGTGGTGGGGGCGGGCATGCGTACAATATCGGCTACCTGCCGCAACTGAACGAATTTTCCGCTAGGTGTGGGAATCACCAGACTGCGCAGCGCCTCTTTATCCTGCCGAAACCGCTTATCCAGCCGTACATTGATGTCGTACTCGTCCCCCTTTTCGTGGTAGCGCGAAGCGACTGTGCCCTGGATGGAGTTGGAAACAATCTGTGCCAGCAGCAAAGGATTAATTTTCAGATCACTCAGGCGCTGGCGATTGGGGACAATGCGCAACTGCTCGCCCCCTTCTTTCAAATTGATGTCGATATCCACCAGTCCGGGAATTTTTTCCATTTCTTTTTTGATTTGCTTGGCGTACTTCAGGCTGCGGTCGATGTCATAACCAAAGATTTTGATTTCAATTTCCCGTTCCCCCTGCAACATGCCCGGCTGGGTGAATTTGTAGGTGATTCCGGGAATTCCATCCAGTGCCTTACGCAGGGTATCTTCGATTTCGAACTGACTCCGTTTGCGTTTTTCCATGGGAGTGAGGCGAATCCGGAAGTTGATGGCTTCGCTGCCGGTGCCCCCAAACAGCGCCGCGATTCCCTCGGACTGCCCGAAGCGGGAAAATACGTGCTGGGCTTCCGGCACTTTCTTCTTTACAATATCTTCCAGTTGCAGTACCGTTAACCGGGTCTGATCCAGCGGGGTTCCCAGCTCCCGCATAATATCGATGGCAATGAATCCCTGGTCGGTCTTGGGTAAAAATTCACCCCCGATGAATTTGATTAATCCCAGAGATGCGGCAAACAGAAGGGTGGTAACTGTAAGCACCATTTTTTTATGATGAAGCGACCAGTCCAGCCAGCGCCCGTAACGCACGGTCAGGTTTCGGAGAAAATCGCTAATGCGTTGTTTAAAACGCGACATGCGCACTTTGCGGGCTTCCTGATGGGTACGTAAAATGCGCGAGCTGAGCATGGGAACCAGCGTCAGGGCGATGGTTAAGGAGGCGAAAAGGCTGAAGGTAATGGTAACCACCATGTCTTTAAATAACTGTCCGGCGATGCCCGGAATAAAAAGCACCGGCAGGAACACCCCGATGGTGGTGAGGGTAGAGGCGGTAATTGCCATTCCCACTTCCGAGGTGCCGCTATTGGCGGAATCGTACAACGGTTCGCCCATTTCGCGGTGGCGGTAGATATTTTCCAGCACCACAATGGAGTTGTCCACCAGCATACCAATCGCCAGCGCCAGGCCCGCCATGGAGACGATGTTCAGCGTAAGCCCGGCCATCATCATTACCGCAAAGGTCGCAATCACCGAAATGGGAATGGCCATGCCCATGATGATGCTGCCCCGGATGTTGAGCAGGAAAAAGTAAATCACCAGAAAGGCCAGCGCAAACGCCAGCAATCCCGTGGTTCCCAGATTGCTAATGGATTGGTTAATGTACTCGGACTGATCCCACACGGTTTCCAGGCGGGTACCTTCGGGAAGGGTCTCCTGAATATCCGGCAGCGCCCGGTACACGTTGCGGCAGGTTTGCACCGTGTTGGCGTCGCTCTGTTTGAAAATGCGGATGTACACGCTTTCGTTGTAATCGGCACGCACATCACCCACCATCTCTTTAAAACCGTCTTCCACTGTGGCTACATCTTTTAAAAGAAGGGGACCACGGGAGGTGTATTTCAGTACCACGTTTTTAATCTGGTCTAAAGAAGTGTATTCGCTGCTAATTTTCAGGTTGAAATTGGTGGTTTGCGTTTCGATGTGTCCGGCGGAGAGCAGCGCTCCCTGGGCACGAATGGCGTTGGTAATATCGACCGGCGAGAGGTGATGGGCGGCCAGGCGGGCGGGATCGAGCCGCACGTTAATCTGGCGTTCCACCCCACCACCGGTTTCGGCACTGGCTACACCTTCGATGCGTTCCAGCAGCGGCTCGATGTGGTCTTCGCTCAGTTGGCGGATTTCCGCCGGTCCCATATTGGGCGAGGTGAGCACCATGTACATTACCGGCGCCATGGAGGGGTCGAAGGCGAAGGTGAGCGGTTTGTGCGCTTCCTCGGGAAGGAAATCGGCCACCAGATCCAGCCGTTTGCGCACGTCATTTTCCGCCTGATCCATATCCGTGCCCCATTCGAACTCCAGCATGGTGATGCAGATACCCTGGGACACCTGCGAAGACACCTTCTTAACATTTTTCGTGGCAGAAACAGCCTCCTCAATGGGGCGCGCAATCAAGTTCTCCATATCTTCCGGTCCCACCCCTTCGTATTCGGTAATGATGCCCACCACCGGAAACTGGATGTCCGGGTACAGATCCACTTTGAGCTGTGTGTAGGAAAAAATTGCAAACCCG
>JALWDQ010000006.1:3338-5940 GCA_027039625.1 Calditrichia bacterium
ATTAAGTACATCATGCTCAAAGTGATGCGTCGTTTCAGGGAAAATTCCACTAATTTCATATGTAAACCCCATTTATTAATCAAATTGCCTGATTTTACCCTCTGTTCGGCCCGGGTCATTCCCCGGAACCGGAGCAGAAAAGGGACGTGAATTGGTTATTCATTGGTGGCAACGATTTTGACTTTTTCTCCATCTTTGACCACCTTCTGACCCACCACAATAATCTGTTCTCCTACGGCGAGGCCTTCGGTAATTTCCACCCGTCCCCGACTTTCGAGGCCTGTTTTTACCGGACGGAATCGAGCTGTTCCCTCCTCCACGGTTACCACAAATTTATTGGGAATCGTGTAAGTCTGGCCGGTTTTAGGATTGACTTTGAGCACCGTGCGTACCAGTACGGCGTTATCGGGTACTACAATGGTATTGAAGTGGCGATCGGTAATGATGCGGAATTGCCCGTACATTCCGGCGCGCAGGCGGCGCCGGGAATTTTCGAAGGAGGCGACCACCCGGAAGGTACGGCTCAGGGGATCGATGGCTGGGTCGATGCGGGTGATGCGTCCGGTGAATTCTTCCCCCGGATAAAGCGGAAATTCGCCCACCACCGTTTGCCCCATCCGCACGCGATTGACGTACACATCCGGGAGGTAGAGATCGGCTTTGACCATGTGGTCGTTCACAATGCGGGTCACCGGCTGTCCTGCGGGAATCATTTCCCCTACATCGAAATTGAAACTGCCCACAATGCCGCTGAAGGGCGCCCGAATGAAGGTATTTTCGAACTGTTCTTTGCTTTGTAAATACGCTGCTTCCGCCCGCCGTAGTGCTGCTTCCGCATCCTGATAATTGGCTTTAATCTGATCCCATTGCTGCTGACTGATGGCTTTCTCCTGATGCAGGCGCTCGAAACGTTGGTAATCCTGCTTAATCTGCTCGAATCGGGCTTTGGCAGAAGAGAATGCTGCTTCGGCCTGATTGAGCATCTCCTGCCACAGGTCGTTATCCTGCACGGCAATGATTTCATCTTTGTGCACAAAACTGCCTACCGGTTTGCGAATTTCCACCAGCTCCTCCGAAATGGTGCTATATACCACCGCATCGTGTTGCGCTTCCAGACCCCCGGTAATTTCGATAAACGCTTCGATGGTATCCGGACGAATGATGTATGTTTTCACCGGTACCACCACTTCCTGCGTTTCTTTCTTCCCTTTTCGGCAGGAGGTGGTCACCAGTACCAGACCGATGAGCAAAATGAGCCATAACTTTCTCATGAGGTTCTCCTTATCCTAATTTTCATTTTTCCAGATCATGGGCAGCAGGCCCACCGCCTTAATTAAGCGCAATTGGGCGATGTTGTATTCATACACACCCTGTTGAAATTGGGCGTCGTTGTTGCTGTAAGCTAACTGAGCGGTGAGGACATCCACCTGGGTGGCAAGGCCCTGCTGGTAATTCAAATTGGCCAGCCTGAGGGCTTCGCGGGCTTCTTCCCGAGCGATGCGCAGACTTTTTAAATTGGCCTCTGCTTCCTGAAATTTCCGGTAAGCGGTTTCCACTTCCAGAAGGATGGACCGTTTGACTTGTTCAATTTGCAGCGCCGTTTTTTTCTCCTGAATGCGCGCCTTCTGGTACTCGATAGCCCGCTTGCCTCCCTGGAACAGCGGAAATTGTACCGCAATGACCGCGTTTTTTACCCGGGTGTAGTCCTCCCAGTGTACGCCGGGATCGTTGAGCTGAGCCTGATGTTGCACCGAAGCACTGGCCACCACTGAGGGTAGAAATTGCGAAGCAGCCAGCCACTTTTGCCCGCTGGCGACCTTTTTCTGCTCTTCCATTATGCGGATTTCAGGTCGGTTCTCCAGCGCTTTTTTCTGCAATTCCGGTAATTCCAGCGAAACGAAATTCCGGATGTAATCCTCCTGCTTTAACGTATCCAGCACCACCAGCGAGTCGGCAGGGTCAATGTTCAGAATAAATTTTAGGTTTTCGATGGCTAATTTTTTATTGTTGATGGCGGAGGTTAACGGTGCCAGCGTGGAAGAAAGTCGGGTGCGTGCCTGCATTAATTCCAGCTGCGAAGCGGTACCGGCATCGTAAAATTTCTGCACTTGATTCAGGTTGGCTTTTGCCGCCTCGTAGGCGCGCCGATTTACCGCGATTAATTCATCCGAGAGCATGATGCGGAAGTAGGCATCCAGTGCCTGAAAGACGACGCTCTGTTCCTTGTTCCGGAGCTGCGCTTCCAGCGATTTGCGCAAGCTCCCCTGAATACGGGCGTTGGCAATGCGAGCACCTCCCAGAAAAAGCGGATATTGCAACTGAAAAGCGTGGGTGTAGTTGTAGTTGGTACCCACTTTGATGTGCTGCCCCATAAATACAAATTCCGGGAGCTCGATGTTGTGGGTGCGCTGAAACTGGTAGTTCACCGTAGGTAAAAACTCGGTGTACGCCTGCCAGTGGTTCATCTTTTGAGCACGGTAGTCCTGGTAGCTCATCTGTAAATCCAGGTTCTGGGAGCGGGTAAGCCCAACCACGTCGCTCCAGGTAAGAGAAATAATCTTCTGGGCAAACAGAGGCGAAAATGCCCAGAGGCAGACGCTCA
>JALWDQ010000007.1:0-1931 GCA_027039625.1 Calditrichia bacterium
GCTGGAAGCCATGCAGGAACGCCAGGTGACCATTGGCGATACCACCTACCCGCTGGAAGAACCGTTTCTGGTGATGGCGACTCAGAATCCCATTGAACAGGAAGGAACCTACCCCCTTCCCGAAGCCCAGGTGGACCGGTTCATGCTTAAATTAGAGGTCACCTATCCCAATAAAGAGGAAGAGCTGGAAATCATGCAGCGCATGACCTCCGGCCAGGAGATTTCCGTGCAGCCCGTCGTTACCCCACAGGACATTGTTCGTGCCCGGCAGGTGGTAAACGAGGTGTACATGGACGAGAAAATCGACCGGTATATTGTGGATATTGTTTTTGCCACCCGCCAGCCCGAAGAGTACGGACTGAAAGACTTGCAGCCATTAATTGCTTACGGCGCCTCTCCCCGGGCTTCAATTAATCTGAAACTGGCAGCCAAAGCACATGCCTTTTTGCGTCGCCGGGGATATGTGACCCCGGAAGATGTAAAAGCCATTGGGCTGGATGTTCTGCGTCATCGCGTTATTGTAACCTACGAAGCCGAAGCCGAAGAAGTGAGACCGGAAGATGTGGTTCGCCGGGTACTCAATCAGGTGGAAGTGCCGTAAAACACCCGGGCACTCTTTTCGCAGGAAACGCTTTTTCCCACACGGGAACATTCTCTGCTACGGAAGAGCACAGTATCTGCCAAAAGGAAAAACGGTTAAAGAGAAACGATGGACACGCGTGAGTTACTAAAAAAAGTTCGCCAAATTGAAATCAGCATTCGGGGTGTGGTAAACGAAGTGTTTGCCGGGGAGTACCATTCGGTTTTCAAAGGACGGGGGATGGAGTTTGCCGAAGTGCGTGAATACCTGCCCGGCGATGACGTGCGTACCATCGATTGGAATGTCTCGGCGCGGATGAATCATCCTTACGTCAAGGTGTTTGAAGAAGAACGCGAACTCACGGTGATGATTCTCTTTGATGCCAGTGCTTCCGAAAATTTCGGCAGTCGCCAGCAGATGAAAGGGGAGATGGCAGTGGAAATTGCAGCCCTGCTGGCTTCCTCGGCCATTCGCAATAACGATAAAGTAGGACTTATCATCTTCAGTGATGAGATTGAGAAGTTTGTTCCGCCGCGGAAAGGGCGTCAGCATATTCTGCGCATTATCCGGGAGTTGCTCTATTTTGCAGAAAATGCCGAACAGCACCAGGGACGGGAGACCAACCTTTCGCTGGCACTGGAGTATCTGAACCGGATTTTGCGCCGCCGGGCAACGGTTTTTGTTATTAGCGATTTCCTGAGCGAAGGATTCGAAAAAGACCTGCAAATTACCAACAAACGCCACGACCTGGTGGCGATTCACATAATGGATGTGCTGGAAGAGAAATTACCCGAAGTGGGGCTGATTGAGATTGAAGACCTGGAAACCGGGGAAGTGATGTTGCTGGATACTTCCTTTTCTCCGATTCGCCAGACTTACTCTCGAAATGCACAGGAAGAGAAAACCCGATTGAAAAAGTTGTTTAAATCCATTGGGGTGGATTCCATCGATATTTATACCAACGAATCGTATATTCCGCCGCTCACCCGGTTTTTCAGTATGCGGGCGAAACGATTTCATTAAAATTGGGCAAACGAGATGAGAAAGCTGTTTTTTGTGACACTGGCAGGTTTATTACTCTGGGCAGGGAGCTGTAGCCGAAACACTCAACCCGGAATTCCGGCTGAAAAAAAGCGGGAACTGGCCAATGTTTTGTACAACCAGCAACTGTACCGGCAGGCAATTGAGGTTTATCAGGACTATCTGGAGAATTATCCCCTGAGCGAGAAGGAACAGGCGCACATTGCTTACATGATTGCCAATATTTATTTCGAGCGGTTACACGATTACGAAAATGCGCTGGCGTATTACCTGCGAGTGCAATACCTGTATCCTCAGAGCAAATTACAGC
>JALWDQ010000008.1:0-1927 GCA_027039625.1 Calditrichia bacterium
GAAGTACACCGGATAGTACTGATAGCGAATGGTGTGGGTCTGGTCTTTCAGGGCACCGGAATAAGCCGCTTTGATGGCGCCTTCCTCGTAATCAATCACGTAAAGGGAATCCGGTACCACATTGCCCAGACCATCCTGCACCACCACACTTCCTTCCACCAGATGACTGCGACTGATATTCACAAAATTTGTGTCGTCGGGTGTAAAGTTTTCGCTGTACTCGTACAAATCCTGCACCGCGTAGCGGGTGGTAATGGCTTCCATTTCTTTGGGATCGCGAAAATCCAGATTGGGCTCGCCGGGAGTGGGAATTCGGTCGCCTTCTCCGTAATCGCCGGTATTGGGAATGCCATCGGCTCCCACATCATCGTTCAGCGTCCAGTTGTTGTTATTGTCGATGCCGTCGTTGGAGGTATCCCAGAATTTTACTTCGTAGTCGTGGCCCGTGAGGGCGGTGGGATCAATTATTTTGTAGGAAATGGTTCCGTAGCCATCGCCTTTTACATGCTCCAGTTCTTCCCGGCTCTTTGGCGCCTGGTAGCCTGCCACAGCCGGTGCGGGCGTTACCATGGCGGTGTTCACATCCAGAATAATTTCTCCCGTTTCGCTGCGTTTGATGGCTTTGGTACATTCCGAAGGAATCACTCCGGTGGAATCCACTCCTCTGTCGTAAGCCACCACGGCGTAGTAATAGGTGCGCCCGTTTTCCACATCGTAATCCACATAGGAGTGTTGCAACCCAGTCTCACTCCCCAGATTGAAAGACCATCCCTGCAGCGTCTGGTAAATATCGTTGGGCGGATAGTACCAGCCGGAGATACCATCAATCAGGTCGAACTGGGCAATGGGTTTGTAAGCCACAAGATTCCCGGCGGAATTGGTAATAACCCGGGCGTCATTGAAATCCGGATCGGTGGAGCGGTAAATTTTGTACCCCTCGAAATCGAATTCCCGCAGCACCTGGTCGAACGATTTTTCCGCTCCGCGATCCCAGTACAGCACCACGCTATCGTCCCCGGCAATGGCGGTAAGAATTGGTTTGAGCGGTGCGATGGGGAAGCGGTAATCGGAATTGTAAATCTTGCGCACCGTCTCCAGCTTTTTCACCATATCGTCCAGGTCCCAGCCGTAAATCAATGCCAGAGAGAGGCGCTCGGTTTGTCCCGGCGTCATGGGGAAGTAGCCCGAACCGTACACGAAATCGCCATCCTCACCGGCAGTGGGACGCCCGTTCTGGAAGGAAGAGGGCACATCAAAGAAACCGGGCTGCATGCGTTGCCACATCTCGTTGTCGTCTGCCATGGCAATATCGCCCGCCGGGACGAAATAGTCGAAACTGCTTAAACCAATCTGGTCGGATTCATCCTTATCGGTCTGGTCGAAATTGGGCTCGCCCGGAGTGGGCAGACCATCGTACTCCCCGTAATCGCCGGTGTTGGGAATTCCATCGGCTCCCACATCATCAATCAAGTGGCCTTCATCATCATACAGCATCTCGCCCGTCTCCGGATTCCGGCTCCAATCCCCATCGTTGTCGATGCCGTCATCGCGCCGTTCGTCAATCATCTCGTCTCCCTCGCCCAATCCCGACACGTAATCCACATGCCGCACCGGGTTCAGAATGTCGAACAGAATCTGCCCGTCCGGCGTTACCCGGCGCTGCCGATAATGCAGGAAATAATTCTCATCAATCAAGCCGTCCAGATCGTTATCCTTGCCATCGTAAGCGTTGGGATTCACCCGCTCTTCACCGTTGACAATCACCACATTCCCTTCCGCCAGGGTCGTTTGTCCGGAAATCAGGGTAATGGTATCTCCCATGGTAACCACGGTGAGGGTGTCCTGCGTAGGCGGGAATTCAATCACATGCCGCTCAAAGGTGTTCTCATCAATCACCACAATCTTGTTAGTTTCCCCAGCCGCCGGT
>JALWDQ010000009.1:0-1927 GCA_027039625.1 Calditrichia bacterium
GCAAGGCAGGAAATTCCTTTTGTCGAGGCATACAGAGGGGCGATTGAGGTGTTTCGAATGCGAAGAAGGAGATTATGCGGCCGTTGTGCTGGAGTCATAGGGGCAGATGTGCGGCTAACAGGCCGCTTATCCGCCGCCCTGTTGGGGGCATGGATGGTAACGACAGTATCAGGATGCAAGCATGGCTTACGAATATCAACTGACATTAACGGTTAAAGAGACGAATGAAACCGTCTCGCTTTCTGGTAGTTTTCAGGAAAATGAATGGAATTTGTTAAGCGATTTTCTTGAGTACGCAGATGATTTGTTGAGTACGCGGTTTGTGAGAAGTGGTATGCGGGCGTCCTTAAACATTAAATGGTCACAAGAAGCGGGCATGGTGGTATCAGCGCAACTACCTAATTGGGATGATGTAATAGTCTTTCTTCACAAACTTCGCCCTATTGTGCTTCAATCAGAAAGAACAAACTTTTATAGGATTTGCAATCTTTTGGCTAAGAGATTGGCACACCCGTACTTTAGAAGTATGCTTGATGAGCAACGAAAAATGTATGGCGGACAAAGAATGCAATCGGTAATCCAGGTACGAATCAATGATGTTGTATTAAATTCGGAAGAAGTTTTGAGTTATTGGTTAAACGCATTTGAGTATCACAGGGACAAAGACAAGAAGAAATTTATCGAGAGTCTGCACGAGATGTTCCCGTTTGATGCATCGAAAGTGCTTTTCTTACAGCTACTGGCTGATAAAACACAAGCGATACATAACATTGCAATTTTTGTACGTGTTGTGCTTAGAAAACAAAGGAGGCTTGAAGGGATACTGAGACTCCCAGAATGAAAAAGCGCCCAACCATGCATGCACCTGACCTGCCTTCGGCGGCTGGTAAGCGGCGCGAAAATTACCCGCTGTGATTCTGGTCAAAGTTTCTCACTGCCCGGCACGGCGGGCGGGTGAGCCACACGTTAAGCCGACCGCTTCGCTCGCGCTTGGCTTAACAGGGCGGCACGTTCCAAAGGAGAAGAAATGCATTTCGACTCAGCGATAATCGAAGTAACCACTGGCGACAAGAAAATTAAACTGTTTGGTGGATTATCCATTGCTCCTTACGGGATTTTCTTTCTGTTATCCGCTTATGCTTTTTCGGTAGGCTGGCTTAACTGGAGAACTAACGGGGGGCCTCCATATCTTGGCGGTGTACTTGCTTGGTTAATTGACAGACTCATCAGATGGTATTATCGCAAGAAATATGGCTTTACTTTTGGGATTCTCCGGTCGAGATTCAACAAAGAGAACCGATCAAGCATAAAAAGTATTGTCGCCATTGTTGCGGTAATCGGATTATTGGTAACTTGGTATTTGGACGAGAATCTCCACCCCCAAATCCGTTTTATGCCGCTATGGTTCGGCTTTTTTGTTTTTCTGCGTGGCGTAGATTGGCTTCAGAAAAGATGGGTAGGCTTCGGATTATTCCATCTCCTGCTTGGGGTTGTTCCAATTAGTGTGAGCGTTGCGCCATTGATATTTGGCATCTCATCAGACAACCAATACTTTGGGCTTGACGGCATTTATGAGCTGTCTGCAATAGGTGTGGTTATAGTTGCTATTAGCATCATGGAGCATTTGATTCTTCTAAATGTGCGAGCTTCTGATTTGGATTAAGAAGGCATACCTCTTTGGATAAAAGCCGCTCCGGCACTGCTCTTGGCCTCCCCGGCCCTCGCTTCGCGTCTCTCACCTCTTTCCGCCTGCCTTGTTTCCTGCCCCATCCGGCGAATTTGGGATACATCTCGCAGCATTGCTCTTCTTGCCCTTCATCATGACTCGCTTATAATGAAGAAAGCCCGCGAGGGCACAAAGGAGGTGTGGGAAAGATGGATATGGATGAGGCGAAGGCCCTGCCGCAGGCGGAGGTTACGGAGACGA
>JALWDQ010000010.1:0-1926 GCA_027039625.1 Calditrichia bacterium
ATTGCGCTGGGACTGGAGAATATTAAACCTCCCCGTCCCATTACACACGATTTAACTCTGAGCATTCTGGAAACGCTTGGTGCCCGAATAGAGCGCGTTGTGGTAACTGAGTTGAAGAACAACACCTATTATGCCAATATTTACCTCCGTCGCGACAAGGAAACGTTCAAAGTAGATTCCCGACCCAGTGATGCCATTGCTCTGGCAGTTCGGCAAAATATTCCTATTTATGTGGAAGATGAGGTAATGGAAAAAGGAGCGTATACTCCAGACGAAATCCAGGAAATGGAAGAGAATCAGGGTTCGTTTCGGGAAGATCGGCTGGAAAAACTCCGCCGGGAATTACAGGAAGCTGTAGAAAAAGAAGAATACGAAAAAGCAGCCAGAATTCGGGATGAAATAAAACGATTGGAATCGCAGCAATAGATGGGAGAAAGAATGAGCGATCATCAGATCCGTGTCAAGTTGTATGGGGTACGGGGTAGTTACTCACCCACCAATGGCGATGTAACCCGATTCGGTGTCAATACCACTTGCCTGAGATTCGATATTGGAAAGCATGTGATTATTATGGATGCCGGTTCCGGATTGATTAATCTGGGGTACGATTTATTAAACGAGATGAAATCCGGGAAAAGCAAACAAAATCTCTTCCGGCTCTTTCTTTTTTTTACCCACACTCATATCGACCACCTGATGGGCTTCCCGTATTTTAGCATGCTCTACCTCCCCCAGACGGAGTTAAACGTGATTTCCCCTTCCATACTGGATTATCCCATCATCGACATTCTGGATACCTGGATGAGTCCCGCTTTCTTCCCGGTTACGCTTTCGGAGCTTCCCAGTACCATTAATTTCTTTGATTTTGGCGAGAATCGACTGGCATATTTTTATGAGGATGATTTTGAGATTGTTTCGGTCAACGATAAGGATGAGCAAGACGATTCCTGGCTGGCGCGAATTAGTTGCATCCGGAACTTTACGCATCCCAAAGGTGGAACCTATTTATACAAAATTGAAAACCGGAACGGAAACGCGGTGGTGTTTGCTACGGACGTTGAAGGATTTGTGGGGGGGGATCAGCGATTGATTCAATTTGCTCGAAATGCCAAGATACTTTTCCATGATGCTCAGTACTCTTTAAACGAGTACCGCATGTTTCAGGGATTTGGGCATTCCACGTTTGAGATGGCCTGTCAGGTAGCGCGCGAGGCTCAGGTGGAAAAGTTAATCCTCTTCCATCACGATCCCCGGCATACCGACCAGGAATTGAGCGAGTTGGAAAATAAAGCACAGGTTCTATTCCCGGAGACCTACATGGCCACCGAATCCATGGAATTCTTTTTCTAACACGCTTATATGAATGATCTGGAAAATTAAAATCCTTTCTTTCGCCCGAACGGCGATTTATGTCCAGATTACCATCTGGGGAATTCTGGTGGGCATTTTGCTAGTGGGGTTGTTCTTTCTCCAGGTGGTGAGTTTTTATAATTATGTGGTCTTATTATCCGTCTATGTGGTTTCCATTATTTTCCATGAATTCGGCCATTTCTTCGTTGCACTCTACTATCATTACCCGGTGCATAGCCTGAATTTCTCGTTAATCGGTGGCAATATTCGCCTCTATCCGGTGGATGTACCTTACGCCCATCAAATCAGATTAGCGATTGCAGGGTCTCTGGTAAATTTAACTCTGGCTTTTCTGGTGTTTCTTTTTTGCAGCATTGCAGTCAATAAAATTAACTTAATCTCCCTGAATCTTCACCAATTGAATTTGTTGAAGGATATTTTCTGGATTAATGCAGGGATGGGAGCACTCAATCTATTGCCTGTCTATCCCCTGGATGGGGGTTTTTTATTGGAAACCTGGTTGAGAAAAAAGAATGTGTCTATTTATCATTTTGAACAGATAGCGCATTCCATTGA
>JALWDQ010000011.1:0-1923 GCA_027039625.1 Calditrichia bacterium
GGATCACTCCATTTGGTTCCACACGATTTTTCCGTTAACCACCGTAAGCAGGGAATGGGTTTCTGCCAATTCCCCCGGGGAAACCGCGGTGATATCCCGATCGGGAATGAAAAAATCCGCCAGCATCCCGGGGCGAATGCTGCCCAGTTCCGTTTCCCTGTGTACCGCATAGGCACTCTGGCTGGTGTAGGCTGCCAGTGCCGTGGGCAGGGTAATTGCTTCCCCGGGATGGAACGGTTCCCGGGAATCGTCCGGAGAATGGCGTTGCACGGCTGCGTAAATGTTGTGCCAGGGCTGGAAGGGATAGATGGGCGCATCCGAGCCCAGAACCAACCGCGCCCCGCCCTGCAGCAAACTGCCGAAGGCATAGGCGTAGCGTCCCCGCTCCCCCCAGTATCGCTCGATGAGTTCCCGGTCTCCCGGCAGGTGAATGGGTTGCACGCTGGCAATCACCCCAGCTTTTCCAAACAGAGGGAAATCGTCGGGATGCACCAGCTGGGCATGTTCAATCCGATGCCGCAAACCCTGCTGCCGGGAAGCGGCGGAAAAACGGGCAAAAACCTGCAGAACCATGCGATTTGCAGCATCGCCAATGGCATGCACCGCGCAGTTTACCCCCAGTTTTACCGCCTTTTCCACCAGGCCGGTTAATTCTTCTTCACTAATCGCTGCAATTCCCCGGTGGTTGCTCCCCCGGTAATTTTCCAGTATCCAGGCGCTCTGGGAGCCCAGCGCCCCATCACTAAAAATTTTAATGCCGCTTATTTGAATCCAGGGGCTCCCAAACGGCGTGGACAGTTTCAGGGATTCCAGTAGCTGCAGCTGGGAGGCGGGAACGTACCAGAACACCCGCAGGTTCAGTACCTCCTTTCGAAGCGCCTGGCGATACAGGCGGAATTCCGCTGCTGTTTCCATGCTGTGGATGGAGGTTAAACCCAGCCGGTGCATCTCCTGCTGCGCCTGGCGAAACGCCGCCTGCAGGGTGTTCCATTCGGGCAGCGGAATGGCCTCCCGCACCGGAAGGGTCGCGTTTTCTTGCAGAATACCGGTGGGGTCACCGTGGCTATCCCGCTGAATCACTCCCCCGGCGGGATCGGGAGTGTGCGCATCGATGTGCAACAATTGCAGCACCGGGGAATTCACCCAATACGTATGCCAGTCCCGGCTTTCTAAAGCAATGAAGTGCCGGGTGCTGATGGCATCCAGCAATTTTTTGTGGGGGAAATGGGTAAGCTGCCAGCGCTCTTTATCCCACCCTCCACCGACAATCCAGCTCCCCGGAGGAGATGTTGTCGCCCTTTCCCGAAGGAGCTCCAGCGCCTCCGTTACCGTGGCACAGCGGGAGAGATCTATTTCCAGTTTGCGTCGCACATAGCCCAGAAAATGGATGTGGGAATCGGAAAAACCCGGTAAAATCGGAAGACCCCGGGCATTGATAACCCGGGTGTGGGAACAGCGGTAGGCGAGGATTTCCTTATCCTCACCTGTGAGCACGATGCGATGTTTCCAGCTCATCAGAGCGGTGTCCCGGGTAAATCCCTGCTCGGGATGGTAGATGCGTCCGTTGTAAACAATTAAATCCGGGCAAAACAGCATGGAGACCTCGGGATTTTTTTCTTGTGGAAGGTGGTGAAAAAGGGGAACAAAAAACCCCGCCGAAGCGGGGTGCTATTTATTTGCGTACCGTTTCGTAACGTATCACCAGTTTGTCGTTGAGAAACTCCTCCCGTGCCGTGTTAATGGGATTTTCTTCGTCTTCGATTGGTTCTTCCACCTCGGGTTTCTCCTCATCCAGACTCAGGAATTCCTCTTCAAATTCCCCCTCTAATTCTTCCAGAATCTGACGATCGCGCTTTTTCTGGTACAACTCTTCGTTAATCTGGCGTGCCCGTTTGGCAATCACCATGGCTGCTTCGTACAGAT
>JALWDQ010000012.1:0-1923 GCA_027039625.1 Calditrichia bacterium
GCGGTCACGGGGTATATCAAGTTCAATATACCCATAATCGCTTTTTAACCGCTTTTTAGAACTGCCATTGCGACTGTTGCCACTCCCGCGGCCTTTAGATTCATATTTCTCGTAACCCAGATGGATGCTTAACTCTTCTTTCAGAATCTGTTCCATGAGCCCTTTAAGCATATTGGCGATTAATCCGTTTTTAGCAAACAAATCATCAACCGTCTTGATATTATCCATGTCTTTTTCCATTTGTTTGATAATAGCCAGGTCAAGCTTCATGATAATTCCTCCTGTGTAAAGTTGAATGATACGATTAAAATGCATTTTACACAAGAGAGAAACAGCTCTTTGGGGAGGTTAAAACGGGATAACCAGTAGGAAAGGTCGGTCGCCCTATACCATAGGCACCACTTTGTGGCGGGCTCCCTCCCTTTCCTACTGGTTCTATTTACACAAAATTTGTTACACTCCCCAGTATCTCTGTATTTCCTGCCTACCATTAATTTATTCCCCTCTCATCACAAAATTTACTTGATTTGGAAAAGATTTATTTTTACGCTTTTAGTAAATAATTACTTATAAGGGCCTGCTTTTTCCTGCCCTGAAGATTAGTAGAGTTTCAGTTTTTCCATGGAATGGTTTTTCTAAAAACTTTATTGGATTTAAAAGGAATAACCGAACATGAACTTCTATCTCAACGCCTCCGGCATTGGCATTCTTCTCTTTATCCTTTTCATCATGTTATTCTCGGTGATTTTTGCATTAGGGGCGTTGTTTTTTGCAATTTACCTGGAACAACGGCTGAAGCTAAATGAAACTCTATCGGCAATTACCAGAGTTGTTTTCAGTTTCGCGAGTTTCTTTTTGTTTCTTGTGATTAGTGCTTCCGTGAGCGGTCATTACAGTCTTGGAGAAATTCGGGAGATTTATCTTGTTACAAACCAGAACCAACACCGGATGGTGGTACTTTTTCATCAAAGTACCAGTAAAATGTTCAAACATGCGTACCGCCTTATTAGCTATGATTTCTTTACCGGTAAAGAAATGGGGCGGGTTAGGCTTACACCAAAGGGGTATCCCCACAAACGTTATTATTTATTGGAACCATTCCAGAATAATCGAATCTGGGGGTACAATTTAGAAACGGGATTTCAATTGATTGACCTTTTCAATGCCAGAATCATTGCAGATGAGGAGGAAATTCTACGGAAAAATCCGGTGCTGGGCGGAATATTTCGACCTGATTGGGATGATGTGCTGGACGAGCGCACCAACAGCATCCGCGTTATTACCAACGATGGCGAAATATTTACCATCTCGCCGGAACTGGTTGCTACAAACATTCAAGAAAAAGCTAAAAAAGAACCTGCTTATTCTCCATCTTCTTCACATAAAACACGTAGAAAACATACCCCTGTGCACTGGGAATTTAAAATTATCGGGAATACGCCTTACCGGATTCTACATGCCGCCCACGTCTCCCCTGCTCCGGATGCGCAAAAAATGATTAACCCCAATCTTGTAGATCGCTGGAATGCGGCCTATTTCCCCCGGAATAAAATATGGGTTAGCTACTTTCCCGAAAAATCACGAAATGCGCCGCTAACCCTGGGCTACATAGATTCTACCGGTAAAGAATTGAAACGAATCATCCTGAATCAGGAATTTAAATCTCACACCAAACCATATTCTATGTACCGGATGGGAAACGATTATTACCTGTTTTTAGGTCGGGCCATTGGCTCCGATTTCTATACCCTTTTTGCCCTTCAGTTCAACCCCCAAAATGGCGAAATATTAAAAAGAATCGATTACTTCCGATGAACTATTTTATTTATTCACACCCAATATTTGAACTCTTCTTTCCTTATGTTTGCGGAATTGCAGCCGTTATCCCTGTGGGCTGGCTGTTAACTAAAATCGACAGAAAAC
>JALWDQ010000013.1:0-5889 GCA_027039625.1 Calditrichia bacterium
CCGTTTCCCCGTCTTCAAATTGTTCCAGCAACTGGCGAACCCACACCAGTTTCTGATCGATGTCATCGGTATTTTCCACACCCCGACCTTCTTTGTACCGCCAGTGGGCGGCAATTCCCATCTCGGCAACCCGATGCATATCCCAGGTGCGAATCTGCACTTCCACCATGCGTCCCGAGGGATCGACTACCGTGGTGTGCAGGGATTGGTAGCCGTTAAATTTTGGCATGGCAATATAATCTTTAAACCGTTCGTACACGGGTATGAAAAGATTGTGGATAATCCCCAGCACATAATAGCATTCTTCCACGGTGTTTACAATAATCCGGATGGCAAAAAGATCGTAGATTTCTTCCAGGGGTTTGTTTCGGGTGCGCATTTTGCGATAAATGCTGTAAAGATGTTTAGGACGCCCCTGGACTTCAGCTTTTACATTGTGAGCTTCCAGTTCCTTTTTAATGGGTTCAATAATCTTGCGGATGTAATTTTCCCGCTCCTCTTTTTTCTCTTTCAAGCGTCGAGCCAGATCGGTGTAGGCTTTATTATCGATGAATTTGAAGGCCAGATCTTCCAGTTCGCTTTTTACCTGTGCCATTCCGAAACGATGGGCCAGTGGAGCATACACATCTCTGGTTTCCAGGGCAATCCGTAACCGCTTTTTGGCCGCTACATGCTGCAATGTGCGCATATTATGAAGCCGGTCGGCAAATTTAATGATAATCACACGAATGTCCTTGGCCATGGAAAGAAGCATCTTGCGGAAAGTTTCTGCCTGACGCAGTTCCAGACTAATGGATTTCCGCCCGCTAATTTCGCTAATCTTTGTTACACCGTTTACCAGGTTGGCAATATCTTTGTTGAATATTTCCTTCAAATCATCCAGAGTGTAACCGGTATCCTCCACCACATCGTGCAGTAAACCCGCAGCGATGGTGGTGCTGTCCATGCGCAATTCGGCCAGAATTTTAGCCACATTCAAGCAATGTTCAAAATACGGCTCCCCGGAATAGCGATACTGATCGCGATGAGCCCATAAACCAAAACGAAATGCCTTCTCCAACAGTTCTCTGTTGCAGTTGGCATTATATTTACAAACAGATCCCACTAACTCCTGGAATTCCGGTTCATATTTTTCCAGAAGTTCCCGATAATGTTTATCATTTTCGTCAATACGGTACATAAAAATTTCGATTCTTAATTTTCGTTCAAGATACCTATTAACCCACGTTCCCGGAGAATCCGAAAGAAACGGGGTTTGTAGATTAATTCAAATTCCCTTTCCTTGTCCGGAAAAAGAAAAAGGGCAAACTGCCGCACATTTTCGATATATTGCATCGCTTCGGGTAAGGTTAAGTCCCGCACCTGACTTAATAACTGAATTGTCATGTCCACCATCAATTGCAAACGACGAATCTTCCGATTCTCTTCCCGAATCAGCTCTTCCTTGTTCATAAGAGCCCCATTTTTATTGAATTAAAAACTACGGAAACAATTCAGTAAATTCAAGCAGTTATTTTGCGATTTTTCTCATTATACCCGGATTCCACCTTCTATCCGGTACCAACTTTTTCTTATTACTCCGCTGTAAATAAGTTTCACCGATTCCACAAATTTCAACAACTCTTCTTCAAAATGTAAGCCGTATTAAATGCGGAAAATGTAAATACCTCGACCGATATTTTACCCGTTCTCAAAATTCTTGTCCTCAATCTTTCCTCATCTTTTAAAGTCCCCATCGTTCCACACATATCTCCGGAATATCTTAATTTCTTTTTGGCATTGGAAACACCAATCTTTTCGTCTAAATTCTTCCGGCTGTAATTTTATCATTTTTAACATAGGAGGAGTTTTTATGAAAACATTTTTCATCCTGATGATTTCAGTATCATTGATGGTATGGGGATGTGGGAAGAAAGAAACCTCCCAGACCCAGAAACCAGCCACCGCGCAAAAAGAAGCTTCTACCCAACCAGTGGAGGCTCAGGTAGGCGTGGCAGTGGAAAAACCCCATCAGATTCCAGAGGACCAATTTACCACCACCCCCAGCGGTTTGAAGTATGCGGACATCGTAGTAGGCGAGGGTGAACAGCCGCAAAAAGGAGACATTGTGGTTGTGCATTATACGGGCTGGTTAACGGACGGAAAACGTTTCGACAGCTCTGTGCTACGGGGAAAACCGTTTAAATTCCCGCTGGGAATGCATCGCGTAATTGCTGGCTGGGACGAAGGAGTTGCCAGTATGCGTGTAGGTGGTGTACGCCAGTTAATCATCCCGCCGGAATTGGCCTACGGAAGCCGTGGTGCCGGTGGGGTAATCCCTCCTAATGCCACCTTGATTTTCGAGGTACAAATGCTGGGGATTGAAAAACCACAGCAGAAATAAGCATTTTATTCCTTTAAATGAATGGAAAAGGAGGCTCCTAACCGCCTCCTTTTTTGTTTTTAATAAATTTGCATGATTTATGCATTGCAAGTTGAGCGGGATATCGTTTAAGATCTTTCAGTATTTTTCATGCATTTTTCGGTTTTCTGATTATCCATAGGACCTTGTCCGAATAAGAACTTTTCCCCGGTGTATCAGTTTGGATGGAATGAGTGACCGCAAATCGATACTGAATTGTCGTTCCACAAAATTTTAAATTCCAAATTCCAAATTCCAAATCCCAAATTCTAAATCCCAAATCCCAAATCACAAATCACAAATCCCAAATCACAAACAACATAAAAACAAACTCCAGAGCACAAAATCCACATCCCAAATGGTTTGGCAGATTTTTTAATCAATTTAAATTATTTTCATTCGTGCTTATTCGTGTTATTCGTGGTTAATGATTCCAGAGGTGCTGATGACCAGAGTAAGTTGTGTAGCCCGGCTCTCCGGGGCGAGCTATAATCTGTCATTCTAAAGAGTCCTGCAACGTTGGACGACTAAAAATCTCTGACGTACCACGTTATCCAGATGAGATTCTTCACCCCTGCCTGCGACGGGGTTCAGAATGACAGAAACACCGCCCCCTGTCATTCTGAGCGAAGCGCCAGCGGAGCGAAGAATCTCTTTCTGTATTGCATGGAATGTTTTTTCTTCGTATCAAGATAAGGCAACTTTAGATGCTACTACTCTAAAATTACAAATCCAAAATTCCCAAAAAACAAATTCCAAATCACAAAACGCAAATTCCAAACACTCAATTTCAAATTACAATTTCCAGGAAACAATTATTTTTTCATTCGTGTTCATTCGTGTGATTTGTGGGCAAAGTTTCTTTTTTCGGCCACTTCGTGGCCTCGTACCCTGCCAAGCTGATAGTTTTTTTAATCCAGAAATTTTATTCGATTGTCCCGGAGTATCTGGTCAAAAAAATCCTATTGATACCAAACCCAATTGTAGATCCTTTATTTTTAATTGCTTAAAATATTCTCTGTGTTTTCTGTGTCTTCTGTGGTTTTACTTAGGATCAATATCCGACTGGGGTTTAAGGAGAAATTAATCTTTGCCTTTTCTGTTCCGAAGCTCCTGGCGCTGGAGTTTTCGCATTAAACGCTGCTGCCGATGCTGCAAGCTTTCCCGAAAGCGCACAAGATTCGCTTTCCGCTCCAATTGTTCCAGTAAATCCATATACGCCAGCGCCTGATTCACCACCTCCAGCGCTGCCTGGTAATCTTTCTCCCGATGTTCGTAATATTTCGCCAGCTCCTCGATAGCACCCGGATGGTCCTGACGGGTTTCCCATAAACGTTGCAGCATGCGGCTGGCTTTCTGCACTTCCCCCTGCTTCTTGTAAATCATCGAAAGCAAAAACATGGCTTCCTCGCCAATCCGGTTGTGACTCTGAGTTTCCACCAGCAGTTGCAGCAAGGGGAGCGCTTCATCAAAATATTTGCGCTGATAGTAAAACCGCGCCAGGGAAATCACATCATGGGGCGAACGCAACCGGCGCTGCGGTTCCCGCGAGACGACATCCAGCTCCAGAGCCAGCAAAATCATGTTGACAATATCGTGAAAATTATGTTCCAGCACATCGCGCAGGAGCAACGCCTCCCGCTTGCGAATGTATTCAAAATAGACCTGGGGAATCAACTCTCCGGGAAGATCGGCAATGCGGCTCTGCCCCAGAATGTGTTTTTCCAGATTCTGCAAATCACAGCTTCCCAGACGCTGTTTCCACACCCGCCGGGCGGCATGAAGCACATCCAGATGGTGCAACTCATCCAGAACGGTTTCCATCCGATTCAACACAAATCGATTACGCAACAAAGGGATATCGAACGACTTCCCATTAAAACTCACAATAAACTGATGTTGCAGCAGAGCATTTTCCACCTGCTTGAGTAACAACCACTCGTGCTGAAAATCCGGAAGCAAATACTGCCGCACCACAATGTGATCCACCTCGATGTGTCCCAATCCCACCAGAAAAGCATAAGTGCCGGTTCCCCCTGCCAGCCCGGTGGTTTCCAGATCGATAAACAGCGTCTGCCACCAGTTTATTTCCTCCACCTCCTCCATGGCAGCCAGTTTGAGAATGTGCCTGCTTCTAAATCCATCTTCCTGAAGCAATCGAAACGCATCGTTCCGATAAACAGGATAGTAATTCTCCTTTAAAATAATAAAAGAATTCCCCTCGCGGAGAATCCGGGCATCCAGTTCCCGCTGAAACGTCTCTACCCAATCCTCCGGGATTTCCACTTCCGGGGGTTGTTTCGGCTTCTCTCCCAACTCTTTATCCAGCCGCATCAATCGGGATTTAATGTCCATGAGGTTCTTTAATGTATTTTCTTTACCGTACATTTAACAAGATAAAGAATTTCAGAAGGGTAGAGTGCCGAAGCAAACTCTAATATTTCTTTTGTAAAAAATGTATTGGAAGAAGTAAGTTGTTGCCCTTTGGGGAAAGGAAATTGCTTCACTCCACTGCGTTTCGCTCGGGTAGTGGAATGCATGGGATATGTAAGAAGTCCTCTGCAATATCATCGGGTAGTATTTTTACCTGAAGTAATGATTTTCGAACCCCGGTCGTAAGTTATTAAGTATGGAAATTATTCTAACGACCGGGATACTTTTTCCAGATCTTAAGACTGATTATCACCTTAGCTAATCAGGTTCTGTTATTTAGCGGATTAACACCATTTTTCTCGTTTCCCGGATGCTCTTCCCCGATAATCGGTAAAAATAAATTCCGCCGGGTAAATTTTCTCCGTTAAAATCTATAAAATATGCACCGGCAGGATGATACCTGTTAATTAACGTTCTCACTAGACGACCGGTAATATCGAATATTTCCAGTTTTACTTTTTGGGGATATGGTACATAATAATTAATTCGGGTACTGGAATTGAACGGATCAGGATAATTTTGAGCAAGATAAAACTTATTCTCCTTTATTGGGATATGTTGAATGAAAGTAAGGGGTTTATTCCAGTGAGCAAAAGAGTGAGATGGTTTATTACCTGCTAAAGAAAAACCACCGCCTATATATATATCATCATAATAGACACATACATCTGATACTGCACCATAACTTAATTGTAACCACCCTCCACCAATACCACTACCGAAACCTGACCATTGGGAACCATCCCACTTCGCAACCATACTTGCATTAATACTTCCAGCTCTGTTGAAAACACCACCAGCAAATAAATTTCCATTAAAATCAATATCTATTGAGAATACAACATCATTGACACCATTATCATTACCTGTCCCTAACGGATACCATCTCGTTCCATCCCATCGGGCAATATTGTTTGCCTGTACAGTGTCTGCCCTATCAAAATATCCGGCTACATATACCTGATTATTAAAAATGCATATATCACTGATACCCGCCCCTGAATTACTGGAAGTAACTCCCCTTCCTAAACTGTGCCAGCTACGACCATCCCACA
>JALWDQ010000014.1:0-5887 GCA_027039625.1 Calditrichia bacterium
CTTCACCATTTCCCCTCTTTTTACAAATACCATTCCTGTGGAAGGAGTACGAAAAGATGATTGTTCGAATCGGACTGGATAATCTCTTCTTAAACAAAAGATTACAGTAACATTCTAAAAATTCATCAGACTCATCTCACACCATTACAACAGCTACAATTCGGAGAATATTCTCCACCAGCCGTAGAATATTCTTCAAATTGAAGATGGGCTTCCGTTACATCGGGAACTTTGGTTTATAAGCAGTGCGTTAAAACAAAGTCAGAAATGAAAAATTTGAAAGGTTTTGATTTCTTTGAAAAAAGATTAAATTTTTAAGCTAAAGTCCGAATATAGACTTTGGATTAAAGGATTTTCATTGACATGACATTCACCAGGCGTTTGATACATATTTACATATTTTTCTTTTTTTTATTGAACATCGCCTCACCCCTCCTGGCACAACGTTTAAATATTCGCGTGTACAACGTGCCAGATGGATTGGTACAATCTCAGGTGCAAACCATTCTTCAGGATTTTCAAGGTTACCTCTGGATTGGTACTGTTGACGGATTGTCCCGATTTGATGGGCACTCTTTCAAAAATTTTACTACAGAAGAAGGGCTTCCGGATAATTTCATCGCCTCTGGTCTAGTTGATCGCCAGGGATATCTCTGGTTTGGTTTTAATAATCTCCAGGTAGGCCGCTTCGATCCAGCGATTTCCCAGCTGGATACACTTTTGGTCCTCTCGGATAGCGCAGAAAGCTCGGGTATTGCTGTTAAATCGATTTATCAGGATCACACCGGAGCATTCTGGTTTGCTACCTATGGCCTGGGGGTTTTCCGCTGGGATGGAAACCATTTCAATCACTATACTACTAGAAATGGATTACCCGGTGATCGAGTTTTTCAGATACAGGAAGATAAATTCGGGCGACTTTGGTTTGCCACCAACAGAGGGCTTCTGGTTTGTAAAGCCACTTCTCCCTTTCAGCCTGAAGATTGCGACACCATTACTACTCGTGACGGACTTCCTGACCTACGGATTTTTACAGTGGTGATGGATTCTTCAGGAAACATCTGGTGCGGTACCAAGGAAGGAATCTCCCTGATTGTTCCCGACAAAACACATCCGGTTTCTCAACCCATTCGTACATTTACCCCTAAAGATGGTTTACCCTTTAGCATTGTTTTTAATTTGTATGTGGATTCAAGGGGCATTATCTGGATTGGCAGCTACAAGCAAGGAGTTTGCCTTTTACATCCTCAAACATTAAAGCGTAAAGAACTGGTTTTTCCACGAATTACTTCCCGCAATGGGTTAAGCCGGGATAATGTAACCACCATATTCCAGGATCGGGAAGGTAATTACTGGTTCGGTACCGATGGTGGTGGAATCTGCATGTTTCGGGATCGCCATCTGGAGCTTTACACCGAAGCCGAAGGTTTGCCCGACAATTTTGTATGGAGTTTCGCTCAAGACCGCAACGGCAATATCTGGATCGGGACTGAGAAAGGGATTGCCATCCTGAACCAGAAAACAACCGATGCTCCTGTAAATCAATCAATTAAAATCTTAGACTCCATTGGTAACATTCCCATCGTAGATGTATTTGGAATGATTCGGGATTATCGGGGGCGCATCTGGTTCAGCTCATTAGGCAATGGGGTAATCATGATAGATCCCCAAACCCAAAAGCACCGAATCTTCCATAATCAAAAATCGATTCCCTGGGAAGAAGTGGCTAACATAGCCGAGGATTCTACCCACCACCTGTGGCTGGGCACAATGAGTAAAGGGATAATTCGCTACGATTTAGAAACCGGCCAGGTGGAACACCTGACACGGAAGGACGGACTTCCTGGTAATGCTATTTCGAAAATTTTTTGTACCCGTAACGGGAGAATCTGGATTGCTACGGAACAAAACGGGCTTGTTTACTATGATGGACAGCATTTTCAGGGATACCATTCCCCAGATTACCCCGAACCGATAAATGCGATTAGCATTGATGAAGATCATGATGGGAATTTGTGGATTGCAACGATGAACGGTAAATTACTCCGGATTTCCTCTGAAACAGTTCACGATTTTTCTCAAATTCCCGCTCTTCACAACAAACACCCTTACTCGGTTCTGGTAGGACCTAAAAACCGTATCTGGATGGGCAGTGTACAGGGTATTTTAATGTTCTCCCCCTCAGATTCTTCAGTAAAACGTTTGGGGAATAAAGAAGGATTTCCCATTTCCGAAGCGAACCAGGATGCCTGTATGCTGGATAGGGATGGAAACCTCTGGTTTGGAACCATTGGGGGAGCGATAAAATACAATCCCTCCCGCATCGCCGTTAATAAAACCCCACCTCTCATTCACCTTACTAAAGTCCGCTTATTTTGGAACGAAATTCCTCTAAAGTCGCATGCCAAATTTGCCTGGAATAAAAATTATTTGACTTTCTATTTCACCGGAATTTCGCTGGCCAATCCTGGAGGGGTTCGGTACACTTACATGCTGGAAGGTTTTGATCAGGGTTGGTCGCCCCCCACCAGCGAAGATCATGCCACCTATTCCAACTTACCTCCTGGCAGTTACACCTTTAAAGTAAAAGCTCGCAACAGCGATGGGGTATGGAGTACCAGGGCTGCTACCTACAGCTTTCGCATCCAAACACCCTACTGGAAACAATGGTGGTTCATTTTATTGAGTATATTGACCGTGGCGCTGGGTTTTATTTCAATCCACCACCTTCGAATTGCTCGCATTGCTCGCCAGAGGGAGGAGCTAAAAAAACGCATCGAAGAAAGTACCCGGGAGATTGTGCTTCAGAAAGAAAAGCTGGAAAAAGCCTATGATGCTTTACTGGAGAGCGAAACCAAATTTCGGATATTCACTGAAACCACCAGTTCAGCTATTGTTATTATTCAAAATGGCAAATTTAAATATGCTAATCCTGCTTCGGAAAAACTGACCGAATACTCTCTGGCAGAATTCTTAAATTTAAAGATAGAAGAGCTGGTTCATCCGGAAGACTTTCATATTATTGAAGAAGTTGAGGAGAACTCCCGGAAGAAGCCCCAGGAATGGCATCATATGGAAATACGCATCATTACCAAATCCGGCAAAGAGCGTTACATTTCCGCCACTGCTCGATCAATTACGTACGAAGGGGAAACAGCACTACTGGTTACAGCCTTCGACCTCACAGAACGGCGAAAGATGGAAGAGAATTTACAGCAACTCACCCGTGCGGTGGAAACAACCCCGGTGGCAATGGTGCTCACCGATTTAAACGGGAATATTACTTACGTTAACCAAGGCTTTTTAATTTATTGTTGCATGCACTGCGAGCGAGACCACCTCCATAAAAACATTGCGGATTTTCTGGACGAAAAAGGGCAGCAGATTCTGGAAAAGGAAATTTTTCCCTATCTCATGGAAAAACAGGAATGGAAAGGAGAAATCGTGATTATTCCCCAAAAAGGAGATCCTTTCCACGCTGAAATGGTTTGCTCTGTGGTCACCGATGCTCAAAAAAGTCCCAAACAGTTTCTGTTTCACTTCCTGAGTATTGAGGAACGAAAACAGGACGAGCAATTTCTGAAAGAGTCCATGGAAAGCTATCGGGAACTATTTAATAGCATTCCCGAAGCCATTTACGTACAGGATAGAGACGGACGTTTTCTGGACGTCAATGAAGGCGCGGTAAAGATGTACGGATATCCCAAGAGTTTCTTTATTGGGAAAACACCAGCGGTACTGGCTGCACCTGGCATGGTGGATCTGGAGAAAACCATTAAGTTACTGGAAGAAGCATTTAAAGGCAAACCACAGAAATTTGAATGGTGGGGAATGCGCAAAAACGGGGAAATATTCCCAAAAGAGGTGATACTGACTCGCTCTCATTATTTTGGAAAAGAGGTGGCGCTGGCCATTGCCCGGGATATTACCGAGCGAAAAAAATATGAAGAGATGATTCAGGAAGAAAAAGAACGGCTGGCAGTAACCCTGCGCTCCATTGGGGATGCAGTGGTTACGACCGATACGGAAGGGAAAATTGTATTGATGAATCCGGTAGCGGAAAAATTAACCGGCTGGTTCCAGGAAGAAGCCATCGGCAAACCGTTCGAGCAGGTGTTCCAGTTCGCCTCCCCAACCGGCACAACGGAAAATCCGGTGAAAAAAGTGATGGAAGCCGGGCAGGTGATTCGTCTCTCCGAGGAAGCCCTCCTGATTTCCCGGGAAGGTACAGAACGCATTGTTGCCCACAACGGCGCTCCCATCCGGGACAAAGAAAGTAACATTATTGGTGTAGTGCTGGTATTGCGCGATATTACCGAACGAAAACAACTGGAACAGGAACGCCTGAAAGCCCAGAAACTGGAATCCATTGGAATCCTGGCCGGAGGCATTGCCCACGATTTCAACAACATTTTGACCGCGGTGCTGGGCAATATTTCTCTGGCACGGTTGCTTACTCGCAACAATCCCAAAGTTCACAAACGCCTGGAGGAAGCCGAAAAAGCCACCATACGTGCCAAAGACCTCACCCAGCAGTTGCTTACCTTCTCCAAAGGCGGTGCACCCGTAAAGGAAACCACCTCCATTGATGATATTATACGAGATTCCGTTAGCTTTACCCTTTCTGGCTCTGCGATTTCTTGCGAACTGGAGCTTCCCGAAAACCTCTGGAATGTGGAAGTGGATACCGGACAAATTAGCCAGGTCATTCAAAATCTAATAATCAATGCTCAGCAAGCCATGCCCAACGGTGGAACCATTCAGGTTAAAGCGGAAAATATGGAAATTAACCGAAAAAGCGGCATTCCTTTACCGCCGGGAAAATATGTAAAAATTATGGTGAAAGACCAGGGAGTCGGCATCCCTGAAGAACACCTGGATAAGATTTTTGATCCCTATTTCACCACCAAAAAGCAGGGAAATGGACTGGGGTTAGCCACTGCCTATTCCATTGTAAAACGGCATAACGGTTTGATTACCGTGGAATCGGCTCCGGGAAAAGGAAGCACCTTCTACATTTACCTGCCTGCCGCCCGCGACCAGAAAGCCACTCGCAAGAAAAAAGAACAGTCCGTGTACAAAGGCACCGGACGCATCCTGATTATGGATGATGAAGAAATGGTGCAAGAGGTAGCCTCCGAAATTCTAACCGAACTGGGTTACGAAGTGGATGTTGCCAGCGATGGTGTGGAAGCACTGGAAAAATACCGCCAGGCGAAAGAGGAAGGAAAAGCTTTTGATGTGGTGATTATGGATTTGACCATCCCGGGTGGCATGGGAGGCAAAGTAGCTATCCAGGAATTTAAAAAATACGACCCCGAGGTGAAAGCAATCGTCGCCAGCGGCTATTCCAGCGATCCTATTATTTCCCAATATGCCGAATACGGATTCTCCGGCTGCGTCCGCAAACCTTTTACCGTGAAGGAATTAAGCGAGGTATTGAAAAGACTCCTGGGAGGGAAAACATCAGAATAACATACCCGCATCCGGTGGTTTTCGGATAGTAAAAACAATCTCCAGAGAAAAAAATCACGTTGCAGCTATTTTTTTCCTACCAGGTCTCGGAAAATTCCTGAATCATTACGGACGAGCTCTACCGTCCATTTTTCTGCGTCACAATAAGGCAATTATTCTTTTCATTTACATCGGGAATATATTGAGTTTCCAGACAAACGGAGTGAAGGGGTTTCTCTACTTTCTCACGAATTACCAATTCTTTTTGCCCGCTTTTCCAGAGGGACATGGGTCGGTACACCTCCAGGGTCGTACTATCCTGATACACAATGAAGAGTTTAATCGGAACCGGTAAATTACCTTCGCGGCGGACGTGGATTTCGCACGTTTCTCCCTGTTGTACCACCCGGGTAAGAGCCAGATCGGGATACCC
>JALWDQ010000015.1:0-5875 GCA_027039625.1 Calditrichia bacterium
GTTCTGGAATTTACTATTATCGGCTCACCGCTGGAAAAGCTCATCAGGTACGTGCAATGGTGTTGGTGCGGTGATTTTTAATAGGGTTGGTTATTTGTGGAGACAGGAATCTTTCGTGAATTCAAGAGAAAGGGGAACGTTTGGGTTACTACCCGACGTTCCTTTAAATTTGGGAATTCACTTTTTATGAATTAGTTTTTCCTGTTTGTGAATGTGCCCGGGTGGCAGAACATCGGGAAGTTGAAAAACTGTTTAACTAAAGTAACTCTAATGTTTACACAGGAATTAAACATTCGTCAATGAATAGTTTTAACCACATTTTTCGGAAAACAAAAAGAATGGTTACGGCCCGGCAGTCCCAGATCCGCTATTCTGTTTTGCTCTGGGGCTTTGTTTTGCTCGTCTGGGGACATCTATTGGCCAAACCTCCGGAACGGATTGTCTCCCTGGCTCCCAACATTACCGAAATCATTTTTAAACTGAACGTACAGAATCGCCTGGTGGGACGAACCGAATATTGCCGCTATCCCCCTGCGGTAAAGAAAATCCCCTCCGTTGGCGGGTACCTGGACACCAATTACGAAAAAATTTTGGCGTTGCACCCGGATTTGATTGTCATGCTCCCTTCAAAGGAAAAGCGGCGAAAATTGGAGAGTCTGGGGCTTCGCGTACTGGAATTACCGGATGAAACCATCCCGGATATTTTGCAGAGCATTATTCAATTAGGGGATACGTTAGGAGTTCCCCGTCGAGCCAAGGTAGTCGTCCAGGGAATTAAAGATACCCTTGAGGTTATCGAAAAAAAATCTCGCCAGATTCCCTATCATCCCACAGCCCTGCTTCTAATCGGGCGCCAGAAAGGGGAACTGCGGGGTTTGTACGCAGCGGGAGTGAACAGTTATCTGGGGCAGCTATGGCGGCTGGCGGGCGGGAGAAACGTCTTTCCTGAAATATCATTGCGATATTTTTCCGTGAATCTGGAAGATTTGCTGGGCGCTTCTGCGGAAATCATTCTGGAATTTCATCCCCCGCACACTGTGGATTTAAAGCGCCGTAACACCATCCTGCAACTCTGGCAAACATTTCCTTCAATTCCTGCGGTTAAGAATAAAAATGTGTATATTTATGATGACGATATGTTTCTCATTCCCGGCCCGCGGGTAGCCCGGGTGGCACTGGAATTTTATCGCCTTGTAACCAATTTCGAGAAGAAACCATGATTGAGGTGGAAAAGCTCACATTCTCTTACAAAGAAAAACCCGTACTGCAAGACATTTCTTTCCGGGTGACCGCAGGAGAATTGGTGAGCATCATCGGACCAAACGGAGCTGGGAAATCCACACTTCTAAAACTTCTGGATGGAATTCTTCCCCTGCAAAACGGGAGGATTCGCTTTCACCAAAAAGAGATTCATCAATTTTCCCGCAAGGAGTTTGCCCGACTGGTGGGGTATGTGCCGCAACATTTTACCTCTTCCTTTAATTTCACTGCCCTGGAAATTGTGATGATGGGGCGATTTCCCTATCAAGGATTGCAGCCCGGGAATTCTCCGGAAGATATTCGGGCAGTGGAAGAGGCTTTACGCGAAACCGAATGCTGGGAGTTGCGCCAGCGGCCTTTTCTCTCTTTGAGCGGAGGGGAAAGACAGCGGGTCGTGCTTGCTTCGGCATTGGCTCAACAACCGGAGGTGTTGCTTCTGGATGAACCCACCACAGCACTGGATTTGAAACACCAGATGCATTTTCTGGAAATCCTGTTTCGCCTGAAGGAACGCCAGCAAAAGACCATTGTGATGGTCACCCATGATGTGAATCTTGCTTTGCGGTTTAGCGATCGCATCTTTGTTTTGAAGGAGGGGAGGCTCCTTGCCCGGGGAACGGCCCGGGAGATAGGGATGAAACCGTTGCTAGAAGAAGTGTACGAAACACCCCTGGAATTGCTTTATACCGAAGAGCAAATCCCAATTGTTTTTCCCGAAATGAAAAAAATTTGATTTTGGGGATTTATGCGGTTATAATGGTAAAAAAAGAGGATTTAAAGATGAAGAAGCTGATTGTATTTGTATTGTTGTTGGTGAGCATAAGCTGGTTGTCTGCCCAGAGCATTACCAACATCAATGCGGGGCTGGTCGGTTTAATGTGGGGGAGCGCTGCCTGGGGCGATTACGACGGCGATGGCGATCTGGATGTGATTATTACCGGTACGGATGCTGCGATGGGCGTGCAGACCAAAATTTATCGCAATGATGGGAACGACACGTTTGTAGAAATTGCCAATCAACCCATTCCCGGCACCAATGTGGGTGATGTGGTGTGGGGAGATTATGACGGCGATGGCGATCTGGATATTCTGATTGAAGGATTCCTAGCCGATGTCACGGAGTTCACTCACCTGTACCGCAACGATGGAAATGACATTTTCACCGATAGCGGGGTAAATTTAATTCAGGTTGCCGATGGCTCCGTAAATTTTGTGGATTACAACAACGATGGAGCTCTGGACCTGCTGGTTTCCGGATTTGATGATACCGACTATAAAACCATCCTTTATCGGAACAATGGTGATGGTACCTTCACCACAGTAACCCCTGGTTTGCCTGGAACCATTAAAAGCGCTTTCGAATGGGCGGACTACGATAAGGACGGCGATCTGGATGTATTTCTTACCGGGTACGATTTCAACGGGAATCTGCTGGCACAGCTCTACCAGAATAATGGTGAAGGTGGATTCGTGCTTACAGCCAATGCGTTTACCGGTGTCTGGTTAGGGGATGCAAATTGGGGTGATTTTAATAACGATGGATTTACCGATTTATTGCTTTCCGGTTTTACGGAGGCGGTTAGCCGAATTTGTACCATTTATCCCAATAACGGTGATGGTACTTTCGGTGCGCTGACCAATACCGGTTTAATTGGCGTGTCGCACTCATCCACCATCTGGGGAGATTTTGACAATGATGGGGATCTGGATGTGTTTATTGGCGGTACCTATGAAAGCGGCAGTAATTGGGTGCGGGTGACGGATGTGTTTATAAACAATGGAGATAGTACCTTTACAGCGGCCAATTTAAATTTTACCACCGATGCTTTCTGGGGAGAATCTGCCTGGGGCGATTACGATGCAGACGGTGATCTGGATTTGCTCTGCAACGGCAGTGATGATGCCGGATTGCCGCATACCAATATTTACCGCAACGAAAGTACGGTGGCTAACACGCCTCCAGCTCCGCCCCAGGGATTACAGGCACAGGTGAGCGGGGATACGGTGTGGCTTTCCTGGCATCCGGCCAGCGATGCGGAAACACCCGCGGCAGGACTTTCTTACAATATTTACATTCGCAACAGTGCGGGGCAATTCGTTGTATCCCCAATGGCCGATGTGAACACCGGCTGGCGTTATTTACCTGCTCTGGGGAATGCCCAGCAGGATACTTTCTGGATGATTAAAAATCTGCCGGATGGGGTGTACACCTGGAGTGTCCAGGCCATCGATCACGGATTCATGGGGTCGGCATTTGCTCAACCAGACACGTTTACCGTAGGAGCAGTAGCCATTCACCGGGGAAACGTTGCCCGGGACTATCACCTGGTGTACAACTATCCGAATCCCTTTAACGCCACCACCAATATTGAATTTCAGCTTCAGCAAAGCGGAGAGGTAGAACTGGATATCTACAATGCCAGAGGGCAAAAGGTGGCATCTCCCGTTCGTGCCTATCTCACGGCAGGCAAGCACCGCATCACCTGGCAAGCACAAGATAAACAGGGAAGGGAACTGGCATCCGGAATCTACATCTATCGCCTGAAAACTCCCACACAACAATATCTGGGGAAAATGATTTTGATGAAGTGAAAAGTTGTGGGTGATAGATTAGAATTTTTTGGGAATCATGCATCAGAGGATTGGGAAAGGCAGTGAGCATTTAATTCCTGAACGCTGTTTTTAAGCATTTAAACGAAATTAAATGTTGAAATTCTCTGGCCGCGGTGGGAGTGTAACAAATTTATGTAAATAGAAATAGCAGGAAAGGGAGGGAGTTCTTTTTTGTATTGACTTTGTAGTTTAGCCCGGTGGGGAATTTTGCGAACGGCGTTTCACAGTCGCCACACTCCCCTGTCTCATTAAAAGTTTTAGAGCGAGGGCACATTTTCCGAACTGAAAGCCATTCACACCGGTAATTAAACAGTTCCTCCAGCATTTCTCCCAACGCACTAAAAAGCAACATTGCCAGGCAGAATTCCATGGCTCTCCCATTCTTTTCTTCTTCTCTTTGTAATATATTCGATAAGCAAAATAAGCATGTCAAAGGGGAGATAAAATTAAATGGGCAGAGGGTGTATCTCACCGCTTTTTCCTCCATGTTCAAGTGTTTCGGTGAGTGCTGTTTGCAGGTAAAATCTGGATTAACCGGATTCTGAATTGCAATTTGGGATTCATCTAAAAAAATTGTAAATTTGGTTTTTGAAAATCAAACGGAGCGTACGGATGAAATTGTTAATGATTTACTGCAACCGCTTTGCTTACAAAACGGCTGTGAAGAATCTGGATACGGTGCCCGAGCAGCAGGTGCAGCAGGAACATCAGGATGTGATTGTGGTTTTTGTGCACGGAGAGGCCGAGGACATGGAACGGGAGAAAAGTGTGAAAAATAAGTTGTTGAAAAACATCAAATGGTTGGCGCCGAAAGTGGGGAGCAAGAAGGTTGTTCTGCATTCTTTTGCGCATCTTTCCGAAAGCAAGGCGGAACCGGAGTTTGTGCAGAAGATATTTGACGAAGTACAGGCGAAACTGGAGAATGCCGGGTACCAGGTATGGCAAACACCTTTTGGTTATTTTCTGGATTTGCAGTTAGAAGCGCCGGGATTCTCGCTGGCACGGGTATTTAAAAGTTTGTAGAAAAGCCGGAAATAAATTGGGTTCAATCTTTTGATGCGAAATGTTGCAGGAGGTATTATGAAACCTCGGAAATATTCTGTTTACCCATTTCCAGCAGTTCTGATTGGGGTGCTGGTTTTGGCAGCGCTGGTGGTAGCGCAGGATTTCCCGCTTTTAAATGTGATTTCGCCCCAGACGGCTCGGGGAGATGTATATTTTTTAGCTTCCCGGGAATTACAGGGGCGGGAAGCGGGACTGCCCGGCGGTTACACGGCTGGTGCCTTTTTATCCAGCCGCATGTTGGGGCTGGGGCTAAATCCCGTAACCCCTCGAGATTCGGTCGAATTGCTGGAAAATTATTACCAGTATTTCGAAATTGTGGGAATGGTTCCCAACCAATTGCAAATTTCTCTTTCGGTAGGAGGTAAAAAGGAGACCACAAACGCCGAATTCGGAAAGGATTTCTTTTACTTTTTTAATTCCCCCCGGGATGTGAATTACCAGGGGAAGGCGGTCTTTGCGGGTTACGACATTCAGGCACCGGAATATCAGTACGACGATTTTACCCGGGTGCAATGCCAGAATAAATTGCTGGTGGCATACTACGGAGAACCGCTGGAAACCGACTCGCTGGTTTTCTTCAACGGGAAGCATCAGACCGTTTACTCACTGGTATTGCAAAAAGCGCGCACGGCGGCCCGCATGGGTGCAGTGGCGGTGGTGCTGATTCCCTCTCCCGAGAACCGAACCAAAGTGGAGCGTATTCTAAAACGCAGAGCTCGCCAGTTGCAGGAGAAGCAATTTACTTTAAAAAACGAGCCGGGTGTGCCGGTCATTTTGCTTTCGCCGGCCTTCTCGGAAAAAGTGTTTGGGTATTGGATCGAGAAGAATTACCAATCCAACCTTAAAAAATTGCGCAAATGGTTGGGGAAGAAGCACAAAAAAAGCTTTGCCTGGGAGGGGAAAGCTTTCCCCGATTTTACCTGGAATATTCAAATCG
>JALWDQ010000016.1:0-1909 GCA_027039625.1 Calditrichia bacterium
CACTGGCGATGAGCGATGTGTACGAGATTCTGGAATAATCATTGAAAACAGGGCACGAAAGGAGGTGAGAGACAATGCCGGGAAAAATTGATGGTGTGAACGTTCCGTTTGTTCCCATTGGCGGATTGGAAGGGTTACCAGCGCGCAAACCGATAACGCCGGGGCAGGTGGAATCGGATTTCCAGAAGCTGTTGATTGACAAGCTGCAGCAGGAGAATAACATCAAGTTCTCTGCCCACGCCCGCACGCGGCTGGAGAGCCGGGGAATCGAACTAACGGTGGATCGGGTAGCGCGATTGGCCGAAGCGCTGGATCGAGCCCGGGAAAAAGGTGCCCACGACTCGCTGGTGTTGATGGAAGATGCCGCCTTTATCGTCAACGTGGATAATCGCACTGTCATCACGGCGATGGATGAGGGAAGTTTGAAAGAAAATGTATTTACCAATATCGATTCGGCAGTCATTATTAAGTAATTCATAAACAGGGCTGGACCTTCCTGTGGAACCTACCTTTCCCTTCCGCAGAAGGAAGCCCTGAAACCTCGCCGACCGACTGACGCGAGGTACACACTCAAGGATGAACAACAAACACAAGGAGGATGTATCATGGGTTTGATGCGTTCACTCTATGCTGGGGTTTCAGGGTTACGCAACCATCAGGTAATGATGGACGTAATTGGGAACAACATCTCTAACGTAAACACCATTGGATTTAAGACGGGACGGGTCACGTTTAGCGAGACCTTTGCGCAAACACTGCGTGGCACAACCCAGCCCATTACCAATCTGGGCGGAACCAATCCCATGCAGGTGGGGCTGGGAATGAGCATTACCACCATCGACACCCTGTTTGGCCAGGGCAATATTGAGACCACCGGGCAGACCACGGATCTGGCCATTCAGGGAGATGGATTTTTCATTGTAACCGATGGCAACAATCGCTACTACACCCGTGCCGGGAACTTTCAGTTCGATGCCACCGGAACACTGATTATGCCGGGCAGCGGAATGCGGGTGCAGGGCTACATGGCCAATTCCGACGGAAAGATTGAAGCCGGAACGCCGCTGAGCGATATCGTGCTGCCGTTTGGTAAAAAGATTGGTGCAAAAGCAACCAGCGAAATCACCCTGGCAGGTAATCTGGATGCCAGTGCCGAGCCAATTGGCAATATCCTGAAAACCGATTCCGTGTATGCGGTGGAACAGGGCGACTCGGATGTTGCGGGGCTGCTGGCCACCGGAAGTGCCAACGAAATCATTTCCGGAATGGTCGTTAATAACACCGAAGTCACCATCACCGTAAACGACGGAAGCACTACCCTCACCAAAAGCTACAAGTACGTGGCCGAGGATAACGGAGTTGTGGGAAACGGGGCATTCCACACTCTGAATGATTTAATTGCCGAGGTCAACAACGATTTCAGTGGCATGAATATTCAGGCCTCTCTCAATGGCTCGGGAGCGCTGGTATTTACCAACAATGGTGCGGGAAATGTGGATTTCACCATCGACAGCAGTAACAACAACATTTTAGCACGGGCGTTACACGCCGGAACTACCACTTTGGCTGCCGGTGGTACCCACGTTACCGATGAATTCTCCCACGTGGCTCGGGAGGATGATTTACTGATTAACCTGCGCAACAAAAACGGGCAGTCGCTGGGACTCCAGGCAAACGACGAAATCAACATCAACGGTTTGGTAGGTGGCAATTCCATTTCTCCCTATAGCTTCACCATTGCTGCTACCACTACGTATAATGATTTTGCCAATCAAATTGAAACGGCATTGGGAATCACCAATGAAGATGGTGTGGAAATCGACACGGATGGCGGTTTGAAAATCCATGCCGATGGCGGCAAGATTTACGAACTGAGTGCCCTGGATATTCGGGCGGACGATACTGCGGG
>JALWDQ010000017.1:0-5863 GCA_027039625.1 Calditrichia bacterium
CCGATTTCGCCCATTTCGGTGCTGGTAACCGCCGCCGATCGCATTAGCGGAGCACGTCCCGGAGCACGGCGGGAATCCCTGGAAGCTTACGCCCAGCGCATTGCCAAACTGGAAGAACTGGCGAATTCTTTCGAGGGAGTGGCTAAAACCTACGCACTCTCCGCCGGTCGAGAAATTCGAGTAATGATTCTCCCCGAAAAACTCTCGGATGCTGAGGCTCAGCTTCTGGCCAGCGATATCGCCAGGAAGATTAAGGAGAGCATGGAATATCCCGGTCAGATTAAAGTTACGGTAATTCGCCAGACCGTAGAAAGCGCTTTTACTGATGAATTTTTACCAGGGCACGATAATAAGAAAGAACAGAATAAAAAAGAATCTGCGGTCCAATCATAAGGAAAAGGAAGGCATGATGGGAAATTTGTCACCAGAAAGTTTGCGTGCCCTGCAAATTGCGTTAAAAAATGAAAACGAGACCGTGTTGATCTATCAGCACATGATGAACCGGGTGAAGAACTCGGTAACCCAGGCACTGCTGGCTCAGTTGATTGAAGAAGAATTTCTTCACGAAAAACGCATCCGCGATAAAATTTCTGAAAATAATCATGATGAACCGGTCTCGTTCGAAGATATTGAAGTCCCCAACCGGCGCACCATTATGGAGCTGGAACTGACCAATTGCACTATCCTGGAGCTCATTAATTTGGCTATCGAGAATGAGAAAATAAGCCGGGATTTTTATCAGGCGCAATTCCAGCGAGTGGAAGATCCGGAGGTACGGAAGATTTTTCAGTGGCTGGCGGAGCAGGAGGATGAGCATATCAAAAATCTGCAAATGGAATACGACGCGCATAAGTATTACGAAGAAGTGGGATTCGATGGCGAGTAGCGCTTTCTTTTTGGATTTTTCCCTCACGAGAGAATGAACGATGGAGAACAGTGAGGGAAATTATCAAATTTGAATTTTCAAAACTAAATCCACCAAAAAATTACAAACAGAGACTGATTCTACCCTCTCGTCCGCAGAATACTGCGGGGGAGAGGGCTGAGTTGCTGGACAGAAATGGCGTCCGGATGGGTTCTTCTTTTCTCCTGTGATTATTAAAGTTGCTGAGATTAGTTCAGAATTATTAATAAGTTAGCATCCCGTATTTTACGGAGTAGCGCTGGTAAATATCCCGCCATCATAAGGATTTATTGCTCTTTTCCCGACAGTTGCTTCTCTGGAGAGTCTTCCTTATTTTCGGAACAAAAATGGGCGGTGCATGAAACGAAAACAGAAGTTGCAGGTAACTATCGAGAAGCTGGCGTTTGGTGGTAAGGGACTGGCTCGGGTAGATGGACGAGTGGTGTTTGTGGAAAATACCCTTCCCGGGGATGTGGCGCTGGTGCAGATTCGCAAAATCAAAAGTCAATACGCAGAAGCGCGGTTGCTGGAATTGATTCAAGCCTCGCCGTTGCGGCAGGAAGCTCCCTGCCGGTATTTCGGTTACTGCGGTGGCTGTAAGTGGCAGAATTTGAGTTACGAACAACAACTGGAATTTAAACGTCAGCATGTGGTGGAGAGTCTGGAGCATATTGCCGGAGTTTCCCCGGAGGTGGTGCATCCCACGTTACCTTCTCCTCTGCAATATGCTTATCGAAACAAGATGGAATTTTCTTTTACCGATCGTCGCTGGCTTACCCCGGAGGAATTGCAGGATGAGCGGGTAAAAAAAGATTTTGGGCTGGGTTTTCACGTTCCCGGTTCCTTCCGGTGGGTGATGCATATTGAGGAATGCCTGCTTCAGGATGAGGTGATGAATGGCATTCTCCGGTTTACCGGGGAATATTTCCGTGATGCGGGATTACCCGTCTTTAACCTGCAAACACATCAGGGACTATTGCGTTTTTTAGTGCTGCGAAAATCATTTACCTACCAGCAATACATGGTAAATCTGGTTACTTTCGAATCCGTAGTGGATCGGGTTCAATCCTGGGTAAAGGAACTTACCAAACGTTTCCCGGCGGTGGTGAGCGTGCTCAACAGCGTGAATCGGCGGTTTGCCCAGATTGCCGTGGGGGAGGAAGCGCATCTGCTTTTCGGTGAGTCTGTTCTTCGGGAAAAACTGGGGGATTTCGAGTTCGAAATTTCCGCGGATTCCTTTTTCCAGACGAATCCGCTCCAGGCAGTTAATTTATACCGCACAGTGCAGGAATTTGTAGGGGAAGGGAAGCGGTTGGTATGGGATTTGTATTCCGGTACGGGTACCATCACCATGTTTTTGGCGCAGCGTGCCCAAAAGGTTGTGGGGTTCGAAGTTGTGGACAGCGCCGTGCAGGATGCGATTCGCAACTGCGAAAAAAATAAAATTTTTAATTGCCAGTTTGTGGCGGGAAATGTGGAAAAAAACCTGAAATCCCGACGGGAAACCCCGGAGGTGGTGGTTACCGATCCGCCGCGCAGCGGAATGCATCCCGACACGGTAAAGGCGATTTACCATGCCGCGCCCGAACGCATCGTGTATGTTTCTTGCAATCCCACAACCATGGCGCGGGATGTGGCCATGCTAAAGGATAGGTATCAGGTGGTGGAAGTGCAACCGGTGGATATGTTCCCGCACACCTACCATATAGAATCGGTGGTTAAACTGGAGCGAAGATGAGGAAACTGACGTTTGAAGAAATTACCCGCCAGCGCATACCGCCGGAGGAGATGCACCGCGTGGAGCGGTTTCCCATTCTGACGCTGCTGGATAATATTCGCAGCCTCTACAACGTGGGTTCAATCTTTCGTACAGCCGATGCGGTGCGGTTGCAAAAATTGTATCTGGCGGGCATCACCGGATATCCGCCGCGTAAGGAAATCGACAAAACTGCCCTGGGTGCAGTGGAAACCGTTCCCTGGGAATATGCTAAAGATTCTCTGGATTTAGTCCGAAGATTGAAAGCGCAGGGTACCCGGATTGTCGTACTGGAACACACCTCCGAAAGCCGTTCTTATCGGGATGTGACCTACCAGTTTCCGAGCTGCCTGGTGGTGGGAAATGAGGTGTTTGGTGTAAATGAAGAAATTGTGAAGCTTGCAGATGAAGCCGTGGAGATTCCCATGTTCGGGAGCAAGCAATCCCTGAATGTTACCATTGCTTTTGGCATTGTGGTGTACGAGATGTTGTTTCAGTATTTGCAAAGTGTTAAAATTGCGAAATGAAACAGGAAAAGAATTGATTGGAGCTTCAGGAACCTTTATATTTCCATGAAGTTAGCGGAAGAAAATTTCTATGGCATACTTAGTTTATTTACTGGAATCGGATTTAGATCGTGCCCGATTGATTACCGAAAAAGCTCCCGGTAAAGAGTTCCGGGTGGAAGCGGTGGCCGATCTTCAGGAATTGTACCGGGCGATTCAAAAAAACGTCCCTGACGCGGTTTTTGTAGGATTTCGCTGGATTCAGCCGCAACTGGATCGGGTGAAATTCACCAAAGAGTATGTTAGTTTTGTGTATGGCGAAGGGATTGAAATAGACAATCGTTTGCGCTTGTACCGTCAGGGAGTGGATCGGGTGCTGGAGTGGTCGGAGAAGTGCGCGGGGAACATGTTCACTCTGCTCAAAATTCGTTTTTACCGCGACCGGGAGTTATTCCCATACCTCCAGAAATTTGTCACCCGGGGTAAATTAAGTGATTTCAATCTGTTCGAATTGCTGGGCAAGGCAATTTTCAGCAAAAAGAATTACATATTTAAATTGCTGGATGGGGAATGGACGGCCAAAATGCGGGTTTATCGGGGCGAAATTATCGAAGCTCTGGCACCGCCGCTTCGGGGAGAGGAAGCCGCCATCGCCATCTTGCTGCACCGGAATGGCCAGCTACGCATGCAACCATTTGTAAAGGATTCGGAAATCAGCACCCTGAGTGCTTCTACTCCGGGAATTCTGGCCGAAGCCCAATACGAAGCTCAGATGATTCGTCGTTTTGCCGCCGGATTGCCGGGTGGAAATCCCGTGTTTCAAATCACCGGAACGTTACCCATCGAAACCGCCGAAGAGCGCACCCAAACCATTTTGCACCTGGTGGAAAAAGAGAAATCGTTATTAAACATTTTGCAAAAGAGTCCTTACTCTGTGCTGAAAACCTTCCGCATCCTGGAAAGTTTGTATCGTAAGGGACACATCCAGCTGGATAAGTCGTTCCAGGACGAAATGAGATTCAATGAAAACGATATTGAAGTGATTCGCCATAAACTGTTTCCGCCCGGGGTGGTGGAAGGCCGTCTGGTTGTGCTGGGATTTCCGGGATCGGGAAAGACTCAGCTTATTAAAACGCTGGCGGGCTCGCAGAAGGAAGGAATTAAAACGGTGCAATCTCTGGATTTTACCCGCTTAAAACTTCCCGGTGGCTTGCGACTGAATGTGTTTGGAGTTTCTGTGGATGAATATTTTCAGCCCATAATGCAGAAGCTCTCCGAAAATATGCTGGGTTACATCTTCGTCCTGGATGCCTCTCAGCAGGAAAATCTGGAATATGTGCACTATCTGATTCACCAGATGCTTTCGAAATACCATGTACCCATGGCGGTGGCTGTTACCGGTGTGCGGGGCGATGTGGAAAAAGTGCTCCAATTCCTACGCCAGCAATTACACCTGCCGCCCGAAGTACCGCTTCTTCCCGTAAATCCCGAGGATTTCCACCAGGTACGGCAAATTTTTTACCAGATGATGGGTAGGGAAGTGATTCAGGAAAGTTAAACAACGAGGCACTATGCAGGATATTCTCTTTTTATTGAATGACGATCAGTACGAAGAAGAAATTGTCGATACCCTGAGACAGACGGAATACATTTACCATCGGGCGTCCAACCTAGATGAATTAATCACTGTGGTTCGCCAGGATTCCATTGATCTGGTCATCGTCTGGTTAATGGATGTGGAGATGGTACGGAAAACCATTTCTGTACTCAATCAGAATGCCATGGGATATTTACCGGTTGTGGCAGTTATTCATCATACGGATGAAATCGAACCCTTCTTCTCGCTTCAGATTGCCGACATTATTATGGTACCGATTCCCCGGGAGGAATTTCTGTATTTTTTGAATGATCTGGTGAAAGGAATTCAAAATTCTGGCGATGTGAACACAACCCGGTTGTGGGAAGGAAATCTGGAAGAGTTTAGCCTGGTGGATTTAATCCAGATGGTGGAATCGAACCACAAAGATGCCATTCTAACCGTAAATTTTAAGGGACATCTGGGGCACATTTATTTCCGCGGAGGGAAGGTCATCAAAGTTAGTTTGCGGAACCTCTCCGGGCTTCCTGCTTTGTTCAAACTGGCTTCTTTACACAAGGCAGAGTTTCAAATTCAGTTTACCCGGGTACAATTCCCCGATACGCTTCAAAATACCAATCAGGAATTGCTGGTGGCGATATTAAGCCATCTGAGCGATCAGGAAAAGCTATTAAAAGAGCTCCCGGATACATCCCAAATGTTGGTGAGTGCTCGCTTTCCGGAAAAGGGACTTACGGAATTGCAACACAAAATATTACAAATGTGCCGGGATGGGTTAAGTATTGAAGAATTGCTAATCACCTTAAACGAGGATAATATAGAGATTTTACAGGAGGTACGGAATTTAATCCAGGAGGGATTCTTAGTTTCGGGGGAACAACAAATCCCTATTTCCTCCGAGGGAAACAATGGCAAGGGCCTCGGTGGCCTGTTCAAAAAAATTACCCGGGTTTTCAAAGGAGAAAAAGAAGAGGAGAGGGAAGAGGTTCAGGAAAGGGAAACGGTTAATCAGAATCAATCCCAACCACAGGAAAATAAAGCCACAGAAGAAGGGAAAATTTTTCATCAACCGGCACCGATTCCGGGACAGACAATTGAAA
>JALWDQ010000018.1:0-5840 GCA_027039625.1 Calditrichia bacterium
AACTGGAACACACTGCCCGGGATTTTTAAGTAATCCGGTGTAAAAAAAGCAGAGCAGGGAGGGGCTGCTCACTCTTTTTCTTTTTCCTCCACCCGGGGCTCTTTAAGCGGTTGAATGGTATGAACAAGCACATCCAGTTGATCGATAAACGGTTTTTTACGCCGCCCAATTGCCTGCACATAAAAATCCAGCATGTAGAGACGGTGATATTCCGGTACCACAAAAGCGATGGTACGGAAGGGGCCTCCAATCATATATTTATCGTTGCGCCATGTGCCCTGCACCCGGATGGCGGGCCACTGGCGAAATTTGACCGAATAGGCATGGGTTTCTTCTTCCACCACCACGTCGCCTTCGAACACTTTTTTCGCCAGCCGGTTGCGCTCGTCAATAATCCAGCGGGTGGTGAGCTGAAAGGTGTCGCTGACGGTCTGCCAGTGCACCAGGATGGAGCGATCGGGATGCAGGCGGCGAATCCAGACGTAATTTTCATCTAAATTCTCATCGGCAATGAAATAATCGTGCTGCACGCGCATGGTAAAGGGGAAATGCCGGGCAAGGTAATCCTCAAGTTTCTTCTGCTCCATGCGCTTGAACATCCCCTCTTTGAGCCGGGTGAAGTAACTGCGGCGGAAATCCCGATACAACACATCCCCGTAATCATGAATTTTCTGAATGAGGTCTTCTCTGGAAGTGCCGACCAGGAACAACACATACTGCTGGGATGCCCAGGCGTTGGGTTTGGGAATGTAGAAGTACTTCCCGGATTTTATTCCCTCGATGATGTCCTCGTTCAACAGTGCTTTCACATTTTGCGAAACGGGCATATCGGAATCTAAACGTCCCAGAAAGAAAAGGTTCTTGAAATGTTTGTGGTGCTCGAACTGCTCGTAAGGTGTCCAGATGAGTATGAATTCCCGTTCCAGTACCGGTGTTTTGATGTACTTTCCGAAAACATCGTTCAGGGCGTCGCGGTAATCCGGCCAATCCAGAGAATCGCAAAAAACGCGGATTTCGTCGTATTCTCCCACCGCCGTGGGTTTGGTAGAGCACCCGGTAAAAAATTGAGTGCTGGAGACCATCAAAAATAAAAGCACAAGAACAACAAACGGTTTCATGATAGGTTCTCCTCGTTTAAAATGGGTGCTTCAATTCCCCGGTTACGATAAAACAGCAGAAAAGCTCCGCCTATCATGCTAATGAGCATGGGCAGCGCAATCACCAGGAAAGAGAGGGAAAGAATTTGCGCCGGTTGCAGACCATGCCGCTGTAACAGGAGCAAATAGCCGGAATCCCGTACGCCGATCCCGTTAATGGAAGGAAACAGGCTAAAGATGAAAGTAACCGGTACAACCAGGAAGAAGTAGCCAAAGGACACCGAATGGATGTGCAGTGCCCGCGCCAGGAGGTAGTTCATCACAATAAGCATTACCTGCGAGAGCAGGGAGAATAGAAATCCCAGCATCAGTGCTTTTTGCTTGTAGCGGTAGGTGTGCAGGGAATCGATGACTTTGACGATTTTATCGCCGATATCGTAAAAAGTGATGAGCGAGAGCCAGCGACTGATGCGGCGGGAGATGCGCCGACTCATTAACAAAGCCAGAATAAGCAGCAGCAGGAAAATGAGCGTAAGGGTAAAGTAAACAATGCGCGGGGAATGGAAATATTTTATGAGCCAGATGAGCGAGACTCCCGCCAGCAGCAGGGTGGAAAGCAACCCCAGCAGCCGCTCCAGAAACACCGTACCAATGCTTATGGCCTTCTGCCCGGTGTGTTGTCCCAGGTAGAAGGCGCGACTTAAATCTCCGCCAATGCTGGTAGGCAGAAAATTGTTAAAGAAAAATCCAATGAGGTAAAATATCACCAGGTGCCCCAATCCCACCTGCAGCCCGTGGGAACGTACCAGAATCCACCAGCGCACGGAAAGGAACAGCACTGCCATTAAAAACGCCCCTGTCGCCACCAGAATACCGGAGAGTTCCGCTTGCTGCAGTACCCGCAGGATTTTGTTAAAATCGGCCATGTGAACCAGGTAAACCAGCAATCCCAGACTGATGCCGACCCGGATGATATTCTGCCATAGTTTTTTCATACGAAAGACCGACGGCTACTTGGTTGAACTGGACTTCTTTCCGGCTGATTTCGACGCTTGGGCAGTGTCGCTCCCCTGGCTGGCCAATTTGGCTTTGTATTCCTCTAATCGGGCACGCGCGGCTTTGTCGTTGGGATTATCTTTGAGCCATTTTTCCAGAATATCAATTGCTTTTTGATACTCTTTTTGTTCTCCGTAAATGTTTATCAAACTGCCCTTGGCTCGGTAGTCCTGGGGATTGGCTGCCAGAATTTCTTCGTACAGCTTCCGGGCCGGGGATAAGGCCTGCAATCGATACAGAATTTCGGCAATGCTCTGGAGATTCCGTAATCCATATTTCGCCAGGGAGATGCTGTCCACCGGTGTTACCCCGGCGTACACGTTGTAGGCCAGTACCCAGTTGCGGATGGTGCTGCTGGTGAAGGGAATGACCTCCGGCGGCATAATGGTGTTGAGTTTCTGCATGATTTTCTTCACCCGGGCAGTGTCCTGCACACTGGCATAGTAATTTGCCAGTTGGACAAAAGCGGAACGGTAATTCTGTAACAGGGAAATGATATTTTTATTGTAATACACATCGGGATTATTCAGGTTGCGATACTGGTATTTGTTCATCAGGTTGTCGTAGAGAATTTCGGGATCCATCGTCCAGTTGGGAACGGTGGTGATTTTAAACGCCAGCCCGTCCATCCGCAAGTAACGCTGTAAACCGTCCAGCATATTATCTCGGGAGCAGGTTACCGCAAAATAAAGCGGCTTACGGAATTTATTGGCGTAAAGGGTATTCAGAATCATGTAATCCTGAACCCGGAGATAGCGCCCAAACAACTTTGGTCTAACGTCAAATTTCATCTTTTGCGTGGGTTTGGAATTCACCGTGGCAAACTGGTAAGTCTCTTTAAATCGTTGCCATTCTTTGTTCGCATATTCTCCCGGTACATTGATTTCTATGGTCTTCTTTTTAGGCCAGGGAATGGGTTGGATTTTATTGATTTCCCTGTCGGAGAGGGAGATGGGCACCCGGGGTTCTTTGTGCTTCAGTTGCAGGATATACCAATCCGTGTTCAAAAGACTTAAATTAGCTACCCGAACGTCGGTACGTACATTTTCCACTTTTTGTAAGAACCATACCGGGAAGGTATCGTTGTCCCCGTTAGTGTAAATAACGCCGTTGGGTTCGCAGGATTGGAGCATGTTGTAGGAATAGTCCCAGGCGACGTAGTTACCGGTTCGGTCGTGGGAATGGTAGTTCTTCACCATTACCTGTACGGGACTGGCCAGGAAGAGGAGCAGCGCAATGGAGATGGGTACCAGCGAACTTAATTTTTTCTCTTTACTGAAATTGATGAACCATTCCACCAGTGCGGCTGCACCAATGCCAATCCACAAGGAGAAGGCGAAGAACGACCCCACATAGCTGTAATCCCGCTCCCGCGGCTGAGGATCGGGTTGGTTCAGGTACAAAATGATGGCAAATCCCGTCATGAAGAAGAGCACAAATACTGCCAGGGCATGCTTCCAGTCCTTTTTAAAATGATAGTATGCACCGAACAATCCCAGCAGGAAAGGAATTCCGAAAAACTTCCACCACAATACCCCGCCTTCACGTCCTTCTTCACCCAGAAAATTCCACAACAAATAGCGAACGTACATTTTGTTAACCTGATAGCGCCAGAAGAAATCCCACACACCTGTGTAGCGATCTCCGTTGGGGGATTCCCGCAGTACCTGGGCACGGTCGAGCGTGTGCTGTCCGTACTGTTCGCGCTTCAGGTAGCTAATAAAGCGTTCGATGTTTTCGGGATCGTTCTCGTCGATGGTGGGATCCAGATTAGAACGGATGTAGATGGTCAAGTAGGTCGAATATCCCAGAACCACCAGCAATACAGTGGTTAGCACCAGGGAGAGTACCGATTTTTTATTGTTCACCGCATACACGAGAGCCATAAGAATTGCCACAATGAAAATGAGCAAACCCAGAAAGCCTGCTTTCTCTGCAATTTGAGGAAGACCATTCACCAGTCCCGGGTAAATCATGGCCGTTAACATGGCGCCAATAATCACCATGTAGAAGAATGTCTGGGTGTTTACAGAATATTTTCGATAGTAGATGATCATGAAAACGGTGGGAAGTGCTAGAACGTTCAGCAGGTGGACACCAATGGCCAACCCGACCAAGTACATAATCACCAGCAGGTAACGTTCGTTGCCCACTTCTTCCGATTTTTCGCCCCAATAGAGAATGAGCCATACCACCAGAGAAGTGAACAGCATGGAGGAGGCGTACACCTCCGCTTCCACAGCGTTGAACCAGAAACTGGTGGTGAAAGCAAAAGTGAGAGAGCCAATAATGCCCCCGATGTAGGGCACGTATTGCATCAGGCCATCGCGAACGTTTTTCATGTATTGTTTAATGAGAATGACAATAGTAAGGTAGGTGAACAATACCGTAAAGGCGGAGGCCAGCACGGAAATGAAGTTGACTCGTTTGGCGATATCTTCAAAGATCGGGAGTAGAGTGAAAATGCGCCCCACTAATAGAAATAGTGGTGATCCAGGGGGATGCGGTACCGCCAGCCGGTAAGAACAGGCGATGAATTCTCCGCAGTCCCAGAAAGAAACGGTTGGTGCAATGGTGGAAAAGTAAACCAGAAAGCTGAACAAAAATACAAAAATAGCCCCGAAACGATGAACTTTTTTAGTATCCATTAGCCAGTAACTCCCCTAATTTATTCTTTCATCAGTTTTTTCAGAACTGCAACGTGTTTTAAATCGGAAAAACGCCGGTGCCCGCGGAGAAAGTATTCCCATACGATGCTACCGGGATAAATATACCGCATGATCTCTTTTTCCGAGACTTTACGCTGTTTTTGAACCTCCCGTCGCTTGCGCAAAAGAAGAGGGAAATGGAACAGGTTCCAGAGGTAAGCGCGAATAATCGATAGTGTACCACCGGGATTACCACGCACCAGTTCTCCCACTGCCGCAAGCGCATCCAGAAGAAGCCGAAACAGCAATATTCTTACTAAATTAATACCTCCGGAGTTCTTGAACAAAAGGAAAATATTGTTTCGGTAATTCCAGTATATTTTGCGAGGATTTTCGGCGGAGAGGGTTCCGCCACCTTTGTGCCAGATACGGGATTGGGGAATACAGCGGATGCGATAGCCCTGGAGATGAATGCGCCAGCACAGGTCAATTTCTTCCATGTGCAGGGTGAAATCTTCATCCAGCAGACCGACTTCCGGGAGCACCGATTTCCGCAGGAAAAGAGCCGCCCCGCTGGCCCAGAAGATATCCATAGGCTGGTCGTACTGTCCCCGATCCGGCTCGGTGGTAAAGAACAATCTGCCCCGCAGAAAAGGGTAACCGTAGCGATCGATAAATCCTCCGGCAGCCCCGGCATATTCAAAGAAATCCCGCTGATCCAGTGCCAGAATTTTAGGCTGGGCAGCTGCCAGGGTTTCATCTTTCTGAAAAGCTTCCACAATCGGTTCCAGGAATCCCGGATCCACTTCCACATCGTTGTTGAGTAAGCAAAGAATTTCTCCCCGGGCAATGCGAATTCCTTCGTTATTCCCCCGGGCGTACATGTAATTTTCCGGATTTCGGAGAATGACCACCTCCGGAAAATGACGGCGGGTATATTCCACACTTTCGTCGGTGGAAGCATTATCCACTAGAATAACCTCCAGTGGCGAATAGGTAACCCGGCGCAGGGAGGTGAAAAGCATTTTCAGATATTCCA
>JALWDQ010000019.1:0-1900 GCA_027039625.1 Calditrichia bacterium
TCTCTGCCCCAACCTGCACATCGATAGGCGAAAGGCTGGAATAGATGTACTTCAGATTTACACCCAGTCCCAGGTTATCTTTGAGTTTGAGGCCATAGCTTGCCGTAACCGCAGTCTCGAAACTCTGGAAACGCCCCAATTCCTCCGGGCTATCTTCACCCGTCCAGACGCTTTCTCCGTAACTGATGTACTGAATTCCCAGTCCCACCATTCCCACCGAAGGGATGTAATACCGTCCCGCCGCAAAATCGTAGAACATGTCTTTTAAATTGAACTGGGGCAACCAATTCACGTGCATCAGTGTTACTTCCCCCTTCTTATCCACTTCGGGATCCTGGTACTGGAATGCCAGGCCCGCAGGGTTCCAGTACACAGCATTGGCGTCTGTTGGCAAAGCAACGCCAGCTTCCCCCATACCGCCCTGTCGTGCTCCGGGATTAATCATTAAAAAGAGCACGGTGGCTTCTCCCTGGGCATAAACCAGAGAGGCAAAAAACGGCATCATAACCAACAGAACCAGCAGAACAACCATCTTTTTCATTGCTTAAACCTCCATATTAAAATAAAAAAACCGAATGCTTTTTCACCCAGTTTACATTCGGTTTGCAGACTGGGTGCAATATCGTATTTTGTTTAAGGCACTTCCCGCTAAATTTTCCTCCCCTACCCATCTACTGATAAAAAAAACTTCTCTGCCTTAACAAATTTCGATACGCACCCTCAAAATTTTTTTCGATACAATTTAAATTTATTCGGCAAATAAATCAAGTCAAATTTTCAGCACCACAAGATAATACCAGAAAGAACCATCGGCTGTTCCCTGGGTCACATCAGAGAGAAAATAATAAAATGGAAGATGGTTCTTCTTTTCCCCCGGCCTCCGGAAATTACTGGAACAGACCTAAAAAGCTGTTGGGTACAATTCCCAGAACTAAAATTCCCACCGCCGCAAAAAGCAGTACCACCCCCACGCCGGAAAGCACCGGCTCGGTTTTCACCTGATCGACCGGTTTACGCATGTACATGGCAACCACAACCCGCAAATAGTAGTACACGGAAAGGAAGGAGTTGAGCACGCCAAAAATTACCAGCCAGACGAAACCGGATTTCATGGCAGCACTGAAGAGGTAGAATTTCCCGATGAATCCCGCAGTGGGCGGGAAACCGGCCAGCGCAAACATGCTGATGCCCATCACCAGTCCCAGCACCGGACTGGAATAGCCCAATCCGTTGAAATACTCGATTTTAGTGCGACGCTCGCCTTTACCCGCTACTACCTCCGCTACACCAAACGCCGCCAGATTCATAAACAGGTAAGCCATCAGGTAAAATACCACGGTGCCAACGGTTAATTCGTTACTGGCCACAATACCCACCAGCAAATATCCGGCATGGGCAATGCTGGAATAAGCCAGCATTCGCTTAATATCGTCCTGAACCAGCGCCAGAATATTCCCCGTGGTCATGGTAAGTACGGCCAGAATCCAGAGGACATCCGTCCATTGATAAGAGGCAAAGTATGCCGCCTGGGAAATAACCCGCAAAATGGCAGCAAATCCCGCTGCTTTTGCCCCAATGGCCATGTAGGCAGTAACCGGCATGGGCGAGCCCTGATACACATCCGGCGTCCACATGTGGAAGGGTACCACCGCCACTTTAAATCCAAAACCGATGATGATGAGAGCCAGCCCGATTAACGCTACCGGATTCAGGGATAGCGAATTTTTGGTGAAATAGTCGGTGACTTCGGGAAGCGAAGTGCTCCCCACCACCCCGTACAGCAGGGCAATTCCGTACAGCAGAAATCCGCTGGCAAACGAGCCCAGCAGGAAATATTTCAGCGAAGCTTCCAGAGAGAAGCGGTTGGTTCGTCGGTATCCGGCCATGACGTACAGGGCAA
>JALWDQ010000020.1:0-5833 GCA_027039625.1 Calditrichia bacterium
GAACCCAGTTGCCAGTAGAGGTAACGATCGGTCAGGTCATACAGAGCCTGGGCATACCCGATTCGTTTTTCATAAATTTTATCGATGACTTTCGTAACCTGCTCGTGTTTGGCATTCATTGCACCTATTTTTTCATCGTGATTGGTGATGTTCGCCACCACGGCAGAATCGAACTGAGAAGCCAACATCTGCAAACCCGAGCGGGGGATATCTATCCAGAGGTTAATTCCCAGACGATTACATACCGTACGAACATTATTGGTGTCACTTAACTGATCGATATTAGAGGAGTATTTCTGGTAAAAATTATCTGCTTGATCCGGTGAACCGGCATATACCACATCGGCCAGTTTCCGGGCACGTGCTTTTGCTAAATTCTTCAATTCATCGATGTTATTGATACGATCGGATTTATCGTGAACAAAATCATCGACTGCGCTTCTCAATCCTTCCAGATGACTTAAAGCCCCGCTTGCCCAGGAAGTAAGATCGTAAATATACTCGTGATTTTTCCAGAAATATTCCTCCAGCTTTTCGCGGGCAGCCAGGTACTTTTCTCCCAGCGCCTTAACGGTAGCCGTACCATCTTCACGGTTTAATATGACATCGATTTGCGAGAGGTAATTGTTTAATTTCAATATCTGCTGGTAAATCTGATTTAGGATACGTTCCCGCTTCCGCTCCATTTGCCGCGCCCGCTCTTTATGTTGATTATACAAATCGTCATCGATGGAGAGTCGCGGCTTAATCTCAAAGCTCTGGTGTTCGTGTCCTTCGGGATCGGTGTAAGTAATTACGGAAACCGAATCGGACAATGCCTGTATGGGCGACACCATATCGTAATTTTCCAGAGCATTTTCCACCGAAGGTAACGAACCGAGGGATTGATCCAGTTGTTGCCCCAGTTGGTCTGCGATATTTTCTGCTTCCTGCAGGAGCGCTTCTTCCTCGCTCAGCAACTGCGCCAGATAATTGGCTGTATTGGCGATATTTGAAGGTAAAGTTAAGCTTTGATTAATATAAGAATTCAGGGTACTTATCTCAGACGATAATAATCCACCGTTGTTCGTTTCCATGGATTTCCAGGACAAAGCCGTTTGCCGGGGATTGCTCGCAAAGAGGTTTATTCCTCCCTGGCGAATCTGCTGATCATCCAGGCGAATACTGGCGGCAAGCTGAGCTTCCATGTCATCCTGGGCTTTTTGAGCCTCTTGCTCCATCTCGTCCGCCATTTGTTCGGCTTCTTCAATTTTCTTGCTCATCTCCGGATCGTGCCCGAAACCTCCATCAAATTTGGGATCGACATTGCTAATCTTTAACCAGATGGAGCCATCCCAGCATTTCAGTCCCCAGCACACACATATTGAACCATATGCCTCACCGTACACCACAAAACGATCGGAAATCACCAGAATCGCTTTCACACCTGCTGTAATGGAAGCCAGACCCAGCAAGACTTCCGCTTTTACTTCAAAAGCAAAATAACCACCAAATTCCCGAGGTTCCTGCCATTTCATCCATATGGTGCTGGAAATGGTAGTATTTACACTGACAATCCAGAAATCGAACCCGGAACGGGAGGATGCCTGAAACATGAATCCCGGATTTCCGATAAAGAAACGGCTATCCGCCTGCAGAAATTTCTCATTAATAATTACCGCATGAGCCATTCCTTTAATATAAAACTGCGTTCCTTCATCTGTTTCGGCAATTTTAAACTGCAGCATTCCACTGCCTTTAATAACTCCCATTTGAATTTTAGCATACACCAATCCATCGATGTAAAAATTATCGAATCGAGCAGTAAGTCTAAATCCTCCTATTAATTTATCATTCATATTCATCAATACTACCCGACCAGCAAAGTTAATATATTGGTCGGTAATGGTTATCAAGGTGGTTCCACTTACAATGGATTCTCTCACAACAACTACCCCAGCATACAACATTACTGCAAATTTAGCCTCTCCACCTGTTAAAGAGGGTAGAGAGTTAATAATGGTATCACCACGTAAATCCGTTTTTTGAACCACCAGATCCAGATATTCCTGTTTGGGATTGTAAAAGAATCCTCCACCCACGGTCACTAACTGAATTCCCGGGAACAAGGTAATTCCAGAACCGCCAATTTCAAGAACCGCGAATATACCGAAACGCAGTTTGCCATTGACCTGTTCAAACAATCCTACTGTACTAAACTGAAGTGAATTGTTTACATCCACACCACCCGCAGCCAGGAAAAAGATGTCGCTATTGGTGGAATAATACACCATATCCAGAGAAGCCGTCACCACATCCTGGATGCTCAGGTTCAATTCATCTAACACAAAGCAAGTCGTATCTGCGGCCTTGAAAAGCATAAATTTCCGGACACCACCGCTAAAGGTACTGGCAATGGTGATATTGGCACCAAATTCGATATAAAAATCGACGTGGCGCGTTACGGTTCTTTGGGAACCGCTGTTACTTCCGGTAGGAAGGACTCCGGTATCGTAGGTTATCGTTCCACCATCAGGCAGATATTGGAACCCATTAATTTCCAGCGAAAAAATGCTTCCGATACTCAAGCGTCCCCCGCTAATGGCGCTGGCAATATTGGGCATATTGCCGTCGCTATCAATCTCCAATTCACTAAAAGTAATAGTACTACTCACATTAGAAACATTGACACTCACATCACCGGAAATTTTAATACCAAATGTTGAATTGGGGAGCGAACTTAAATGAGTAAGTCTAAATTCCAACACTTCCAGATCGAAAGTAGGTGTTCCCTGTAATCGGAAATTGGTGAAATGAGTACTTCCATCAAATCCAATCTGGATGCCGGGATGCAGACCGCTGGCATCTTTATATCCGAACTCGATGCGATCGTTATCCAGCCACAGGTCGCCGTTAATATTCACCCGGGAGTTCCGGAAATGATCCAGCTTCAAATCCACATCCAGATACACCAGGTCCAGAGTCCCTCTCCAGAATTGCCATTCCGTCTGGTCTCCACCTCCTTTAGCGTGGTTTTCGTCCAACAGTACAACTCTGCCGCCACCACCCACGGTTCCATCCGGAGCGATATAGAAATGCACATCACTGGGATTCTGATTGAGCGGTTCCGGCGGTGTGACCCGGAACGTTGTCTTGAGCGAATCCTGATGGAAAGACAACTCGGTGAGTTGTAACTTATTAGAGACAATATTAATAGTGTCGGAAATTAAATTGGCTCCGGCTATGGAGAAACTCCCATCGGATCCAATTTTCAACCCTTCAAATGAGCTGGTATTATCGAAAGCGGTAATTGTACCATTCAAATTTAAACCAAACACCCGGGAGCTTCCGTGGGTTTCGTAGAAAAAGCCCAGTTGCGTTATTTTAAACTGCATGGCGAAAAGATTAAAATTCAGCATATCGCCGGGATTGCTAAAGGAAATGGTAGGCATCTGTAATCCCTGGCTTTTCGAGATTTTAAGACCTCTCACCTCCACCGCAAAGTTTTCGCCAAAAGAGGGAATCTTGAACAACGTGTTCAATTCCAGCACAACGTCCGATTGGTAAGTGTAAAATTTAATGGGCGGCAAGGAAGCATTGTTTGCCAGAGGCATTAACCGGGCTATTTTTATGGGAATTCCATTGGTAAGGTGCGAAATATCCGTGGTGAAACTGGTGGAATCCGTACCTACACTGGCGGCAAAATGAATGGGGGAAGGTGAGCTGCTATTGTTCTCCTTGAACAAGTCCACAAACAAATCGCCGCTAAAGGAAATCTGAAATCCCGTGTTCGAGAAGTCGGTTCGGATTCCCTCTACTTTCAGTTGTACCGGAACATCCGTGCCAAAATTAACCGTTTTGATGTAAGTTGTACCACTGGTGTAACTGGCGTGGTACTGCCCCACGGTTACCGTTCCCGAAATACCACTGGCACTCACCATCAGGCTATCCACACTTAAATCCATGTCGGAAAGAGCCTGGGGTAGCTGGATCTTTGCCCCAATAAGTACTCCGTAATTCCCACTCTTTTTACGCACTGCAAAGCGGGTCACTTTTAGCGGAATGCCCCGGGGAGTCAGGTCGAACAGAGAATTATCGGTCGGAGCCTCAATCTGAATTCCCCCACTCACCAGCTGGTACGTGGTTTTATTCACCCCAATGCTTAAGGAAGTAACCGTTAGTTCGGGTGGTGTGCTTCCGTTGTACTTCAGCGCCGGGATAACGATTTTGAGTGATTTGCCCGGTTTTATCTGCAACATATAGGCATTGCCGTTATCCGTGGTTTCCACCAGCAGATTACCGGCATCATCTTTTAACCGCATGTAGGCGATATTTTTGTTGGGCAGGCCTAGGGTATCCGGCAGCGGAATCACTGCCAGAATATTGCCCGGGACAAATCCGGAACTGTCGATGTAAGCCAGCACCTCTCCATCGCGGATGAACTCTGCTTTTCCTTCCACCACCCGGGGCGGCCACAGATTCATTTTAAAATTATTTCTGAATTGTACCGTTAACCCGTTGTAATCCTGCCCCTGATAGCGGAAATTCACCTGCGCACTTCCGTTGGCAAAGAACTTCCCGTCCTGAATTCCCATAGTGGAGGGCAGATTCAGTGCCACACCGAAATCCTCCGTAATCGTGGGATTGGCTCCGGTGGCTTGCCACTTTAACTGACCGTTTTCCAGGGTAATCTTGAAGGCAAATGAGGAGGAGAAGGTTACATTCCCGGATTTAATCTCAAAAGGACTTAATCCGATGAGCAAATTGTTAAAATTGGCTGTAACGCTGGCACCACTACCCAAATTCAGAGTATTCGAGCCGGAAATGAGAAGCCCATCTTTGTTCAGCACCGCCTGGTTGATGGTAAAGCTCAGGAAATCCCCATCCATGGGCAGGTTCAGGCGGAAAGGAGTATTAATGGCGATTTGCCCGTTAATGAATTCCCCGTTTACCAGATCCAGGGTAATATTGCCCGTAGCAGTAATGGAATCTCCCGGTGTGGGTGGCGGCAGCTTCAGCGTGGCAGCCATAGCCATAATGGCCGACTGATTGCCACCGTTAATCTGGAATGCCAAAGAGGAGGAATCCACTTGTAGGCGCACTGGGCCGAACCTTAGAGGACAACCGGGCAGGAAGTTCGCAATTTGCCCGGAAATCTGCCCGGAAGAAGAAATGTGTAGCGCAGTACTGATATTGGTAGGCGAGGAGCAAGGGAACAATCCCGGCGGCACCTGGAAAGCACCTTCCACCAGCACATCGAATTTCTGCTGCCATCCTGTGGAGGTGCTATCGCCCGAGAGGCTTCCCCGGAACTTTTTGGCAAAGAATTTGGCACCGCCTCCAATGGGAATTTCAATTCCAGGATCTGCCACCTGCTTATTCTGAATGGTTCCCGTAATTATCCCATGGGAGAATCCGCAATTACTGACCAGCAACCCGATATTCTGCAACGCCGGAGGCATGTTGGATGCCAGGTTGGGCATGTTTAATTCCAGATCGAAACGAATTCCGGAAGCGCTTCCAAAATCCACTGATCCGTCAAAGAAGTTTACTGTGACTTCAGGAACCCGTAAAGAAGTCAACTTCAGCCCAAAACCACCCAGCTGGAAGGGGGTTAGATTCAAAGATGGGAAAGAGGTTTCGGGGAAATGAATCCCGCTGCGCGAAATGCGAATGTGCTCAATTTTGGGTAAACGGAAATTTCCAAACTGCGGAAATCCCAGATTCGCCGAAAAATCGAATACAAAATCCCAGCCGGAACTTCGATTATAGGTGAGCGTGGGAATGGTAAAGTCCCCCAACGTCATATCGATAACGCCCAGGTTTAACGGGAGGTTACCCAGATTGGAATTAA
>JALWDQ010000021.1:0-1898 GCA_027039625.1 Calditrichia bacterium
CCGCTCACCATAGCTCCATTCCGATCGAAGGCGTAAATATGTTTGTTCTGGGTGGTGACCACAATTTCGCGGTAACCGTCACCGTTCAAATCGGCTACAGCGCAGCCTCCCATCACTCGCTCCATGGTGCCCATTGTGTAGGGAAAAGCGGAAAAGTTGCTACCATCCGGATTCAGCACGTGGAGATTTCCTGAGAAAGTGCCGAAAATTATTTCTGGCGCGCCATTATTATCCAGGTCGGCCAGCGACACCGTGCTGTAAATGAATTCCCCGATGTTCCAGTCGTGGAGGAGGGTTCCATCCGGAGCCACCACGAAGAGATGGCCCGCAGTATTCCCTACCAAAATTTCAGGTGTGCCGTCGCCGTTTAGATCGCCCAGGGTTGGGCTGCCCCAGATCTGGCCACCCAGAGCTACGGGAAAACCATTCAACGGGCTTCCATCCACCCTCCAGCCCCACAAATTTCCGCCGTTGGTTCCTAAAAAAATCTCCGGAGAGCCATCTCCATCCACATCCTGCACCACGGGCGGCGATTGCACATAGCTCAACCCGCTCACCGGCCAGCCGGTCTGGAAGCCGTTGATGTAAATGGAAAAATTAAGAAGTTTCTCGTAGAGAACCCCGCTCCCTTCGTTGGCTTTTATGTACAGGGTAAATGGATAATCTCCGTTACTGGCAAGGGTGTCCACGTAAAATTCAAACGGATCGGTAATATTGATGCCGATGGAACCACCGGAGATAGAGCCAAATGTGGCAACACTGTCTGTGATGGTAATAAACGGGCTGGAACAGCGCAGCACCGCTTCCACATTGGAAGCCAGTGCCCAGCCATCGGCGTTCTTAATGGTGATGCGTAGGTAAGCTCCTTCGCCGGGATTCAGCACACCATTTCCGTCGTCATTTATGATTTGCAATGCCTGCGCGTTGTAGTTCAGATTGGGGTACAGCGGTTGTCCCAGAGCGTTGAACGCATTAACTCGCCCGGAACCAAGCATTCCCACATAATTGGGATTCATATCGTCAATGGGATCGGTGCTATCCAGAAGGCGATTCTCCAGCCAGCCCTGGCCCGAATCCGGGTACATGGATTTGAGCAGGGCCAATACTCCGGAAACAATGGGCGCCGAAAAGGATGTTCCTTGGGTGGTCTGGTATCCTCCGCTTCCCATAAAGGTGGTGGTGTAAATGGAAGAATACGGAGCGCTAATATCCACCCGGGTACCATAATTCGAGCCATTGGCTTTGGAATCATCGGGGTTGGTCCCCGCAACGCAAATGACGTGGTTGTAATTGGAAGGATAGTGAGGATGGTTAGCCAGATTATAGTTGTCATTCCCGGCGGAGCCAACAATGATGGCACCGTATGTGTCGTGAGCCGTATTAATGACGCTTTGGGCAAATCCAGAGTAATTGTAGCTTCCCCAGCTACAGTTGATGATATCTGCACCGCTCTTGGCGGCATACAGAATTCCGTCGTAGGTGTTGAGCAGGTACTGATAACCATCGTCGGCACCATGTTTGGTCACCAGAATTTTTACCCGAAAACCGGTTCCGGCAATACCCAGGTTGTTATCCGTTGCAGCAGAAGCACATCCCATCACATTGGTTCCATGATCGTTTGCGACCGCTAAGGGATTGTTGTCCGGTTGAACGAAATTATGATCGGCACCGGCAAAGTCCCAGCCAATTAAATCATCTACCTTACCGTTTCCATCGTTATCGATGCCGTCTTCATCTCCGCCGCTGGAAGGAGGACCAAAATCGCCCACCACTCCGTCTCCATCAATATCCTCTCCTGGATTTACCCAGATGTTGTCTATCAAATCCGGATGAGTCCATTCGATGCCCATATCCACCACCGCTACCACTACGGTGGTATCAGCCGGCACCTGCCCGAA
>JALWDQ010000022.1:0-1895 GCA_027039625.1 Calditrichia bacterium
GTTCCCGTATCTGTCGTTACCTCCACTATAATGGGAAGCAAGAAAAGACCGATGAGCAGGAGCAAACGACGGGTGGGCGAAAGCTTTAAAATTAACGCCTTGAACAACCAGTAAGTGATGGCAAAGCTGCGCCGAATTCGCCCCATGTGAGCCAGGCGGCGCTTACGCTCCTGGGTGAGGAAATGTTGTTTCAAATCGGCATACTCCTGGCGAATGTTGCGCCGGAAATTTCCCCGACGCAAATCGCGCCAGATGGTGCGACCCAATCCGGGCTCCCGGGAACGCTGTCTGGATTTGCGTTTCATAAATTACTGTTCGCCTCGCTTAATGAAAAATCCCCGGAAAAATATATCGTTACCGCCTGTTGAAAATCAAGGAACCGGGATACAAAGAAATAAGATATGGGATGAAATTATCTCCGGATTCCCTGAAATGGAGTAAGCGGGTTAATCCTGCCAATTTTTACATTCTAACAATAAAATTTTAAAACCCCAGTTCTTCGGCTATTTCCTGCATGGCCTGAAGGACAAACCCGATATGTTCATCCAGTTCCACACCCAGTTCTTCCGCGCCCTGGCGAATTTCCTCTCGATTCACCTGCCGGGCGAAGGCTTTGTCCTTCAGTTTCTTCTTCACCGATTTGACTTTCACTTCGGACAGTTTTTTATTGGGACGTACGTACGCCACGGCGGTAATGAATCCGCAAAGTTCATCTACTGCGTAAAGGGTTTTGGCCATGAGGGTTTCCCGCGGTACACCGGTGTGGTTGGCGTGTCCCAGAATGGCGGTAACCCATTCTTCCGGATACCCCTTCTGGCGCAGAATCTCGGCTCCCCGAAAAGGATGATCTTCCATGGAGGGGTATTTTTCGTAATCGAAGTCGTGAAGCAGCCCCACAATTCCCCAGGCTTCTTCATCCTCCCCAAATTTTCGGGCATAGGCACGCATGGCCGCTTCTACCGCCAGCGCATGTTTAATCAATCCTTCTTTTTGAGTGTATTCCGTGAGCAGTTTCCAGGCGTCTTCTCGAGTAATCATCGTCTTCCTCCTCGTTAAAAGGTAAACCAGATAAACACTACATAACTGGCCAGCAGAAAAGCTCCTTCCCAGCGATGAATATTTAAATTGATGCGCATGATGGGAAGAATCAAAATGGAGATGCCAATTAAAAAGGGAAATTCATGATTGAACAGCGTTCGGGAGATGGGGATGGGACGGATGGTTGACACCACACCACCAATAAACAGCAGATTGAAGATGTTGCTTCCGATTACGTTACCCACCACAATGTCGGTTTCGCGACGAATGATGCCCACAATGGTGGTTGCCAGTTCCGGTAACGAAGTGCCCACGGCGATGAGGGTAAGCCCGATGACGGCATCGCTTACCCCCAGGGTGTGGGCTATGTTTACCCCGGCTTTCACGGTAAGGCGAGAACCGACGACCAGCACAATAATGCCCACAAAGGAGAGCAGCAAAAACCAGAGCTTGGTTTTCAGGGGCAGTTTTTCCACTTCTCCCAGTTCCTGCAATTCCTGGAAATCTTTTAGCTCGGCGCGATAATTCCGGTACAAATATCCCAGAAAACCAAACAGAAGCAGGGTTAGAATCATACCTTCCCAGCGGGAGATGCGAAAGGCCGTGCGCGCAAAAAAGGTGAAAATCAGGGTGAAAACAATCATGGCGGGAACTTCTTTACGTACCCAGGAGCGCTTTACCTGAAGGGTGGTCATGGTGGCGCCCACTCCCAGAATGAGCGCAATGTTCGCCACGTTAGACCCCACAATGTTGCCGATGGAGATGCCCATGGTGTTTTGCAGGGCGGCCATCAGGCTCACCACAAATTCCGGAAGAGACGTTCCCATGGACACCACCGTAAGGCCAATGATGACCGA
>JALWDQ010000023.1:0-5811 GCA_027039625.1 Calditrichia bacterium
TTTTTTTCCCACTTTCGATATTAACAGAGAATTTTTTATCTGGTAAATTGAGATAATAATGCTCTTGAATTTTCCTGATATTAAACTACAAAAATAGGGTATCTTAGCACCACAACGTATAATAAAATGTAGAATAATGTGTGATTTTGTGGTATGTTGGCGGGGAAAGGAATGTTTTAACTCTTGTTTGAATTAGCGATTGGGGAGGGAATGACGTGTGTTTAAATGTTGTGACTCTGGCTCTTCAATATTAACGAAAAATTTATGCGCAAATAAGAATGCTCAAATCTTTCGAAACTTCCTCTTAATCTGGAAAGTGAATCAGGCTACAAGATCCCCTTCGGAATATCGAAAAATTTATTTTTCCTGGTGCCTTAGGAAAGGTATTAAAAAAACAGAGAGCGACGAATTTTTTGATTTCCGGATAGGGGGAATGAACAAGCTTCTTCTGGAACCGAGTCTATTTCAAGAGTCGGAACCTCCGGCGATGGTTCTTGATTTTTCTCTATCGAACACCTTTTTTCTGCTGATATTTTCAGGAAAAATGTTTAAATTTTGGAGAACAAATGAAATATTAAAATTGGGTGGGCGAAAAAATGCCAGCTATGAATACCCATGCTATCAAATGGTAGCACTTTCTCTTTCACTGTAAATCCTGAAGCAAAATATTAACGATATCTCCGTTGTTCTTTCGCTTTCTAAGTTTGTCGTCATTTTTTCAGGTTTATTTTTACTTAGAATCGTCGTTACCGAAAAACATTGAGTATTAGAACTTCGGTCAGTTTAAATCACGGAGTACCATTCAATGAAGAAAGGGACTAATATTTTTTTGGTAGTTGTCTGGTTGACTTTTTGCGCTACGGAATTATTGGCGCAATTTATGTGGATTTCTCCCCGGCCTCAGGGAAATTCGCTCTGGGATATCCAGTTTTTAAACCGGGAAGTGGGGTTTGCGGTAGGCTTGGGATCTACCCTGTTAAAAACACGGGATGGCGGTGAAAACTGGATAAATATTAGTGGCGAATATGTTTATGACATTTATCAACAAATTCAGATGCTGGATGAACAAAACGGATTTATATTATCCGCCAGGTATCCGGAAGGTGTTTATTTTATACTCCATACATCAGATGGCTGGCAGAGCTATGAAGAAATTTTTCGGAGCAATAATTACATCCGGGATATGTTTTGGTTTGATGAGAACAGGGGGTGGGTTGCCACATCTAAGGGATTGTTTCATACTCGGGATGGTGGATTTTCCTGGAAACAAATTACTGAGGGACGGATTACTCAGATAACCTTTGCAGACTCTGCCCATGGATGGATGATAAGAGGTAACACCTTACTTGCAACGCAGGATGGTGGAAATTCCTGGTTCTTCATTTTTGAATTTTCTCCATTTTCGACGATAACTTCGATCCAGTTTCTGGATTCTCTAAAAGGATGGTGTACTGTGTGGTATTGGGATAGAGACGATTTATCAGAGGATATTTTTCATACTACGGATGGAGGTCACACCTGGAAACAGCTGACTGATTTACCCTGGGGAGATTCTGCAATTGCTGATTTTAAGATGATTAATGATCAGGTAGGATATGCCTTAATTAGTGAAAAGCATATTTTGTATAAAACCATGGATGGAGGTGAGCACTGGTACCAATGTTCCTCCATACCGGGAGCATCTATGTTCGATTTTGTGGATGAAACGTATGGTTGGGCAGCAGGAGGGTGGGGGAAAGTGCTCAGAACCATTGATGGGGGATATTTGTGGTTCACCTCCTGGTACAGAAGCCTGGAAGGAGGAATAACATTACAATTCTTAGATGATAAAACGTACATTGCTGCTGGTAGAAAAAATATTTTAATGAGCCTGGATGCGGGAAAAAGCTGGAAAGAAATTTACCTGGACCGTCTGATTTCCCCTGAAGGGAAGCTCCAGGCACTGTATTTCCGCAATGCCCAGAAGGGATGGATTTGTTGGGATAATTCAATATATGCGACCAATGATAGCGCTTCCAGTTTTACCCAACAATATCAGGCTCCGGTTTTCCTGAACGATATTTATTTTGTTTCCGATTCCGTGGGTTGGACGGTTGGTCAATCTGGCTACGTAGCACGTACTAAAGATGGAGGAACCACCTGGGAACATATTACGGCAATTTCCTCCCGGAGAAATTATTATGCGATTTGTTTTTTCGATGAGCAAAATGGCTGGATTGGTGGTGCGCGCCGTTTGTGGCATACCACCGATGGTGGAGACACCTGGATACGGATGAATCAGGAATTACCCTTAGAGATGACTATTACAAAAATATTTTGTAAAGACAGGCATACCGTATATTTGTTGGGATATGATTCATTTACGGGCTATTTTTTTAAATCGGAGAATGGTGGAAGCAACTGGATAATGGTGAATTCTTTTCCTTATCTCCGATTGTTAGATATGGAGATTATGGAAGATAATATTATATTATCTGGTGATTACATGAGTTTTCCTGTGCTCATGTATTCAAACAATAATGGTAGAGATTTTACCCAATACACCCGTCAACTTCCCGGGAGTTCTCTAAAAGCAATGGCTATTGGAGCGGGAGAATCCCAGTTGTATTTACTGGGAGAAGGAGGGGAGTTGGGTTATTTGCCTTTAAGCGTGTTAGGAATACCTGGCGGGGGAGGCGAAGTACCTCATACGGTAAAGTTACATCCCAATTATCCCAATCCCTTTAACAATCGGACGGCGATTGAATTCTATCTTCCCGAAGCTACCCGCGCTACTCTGGTTGTTTACAATGTGTTGGGGCAAAAAGTCAAAACCTTACTTCAGGGAAATTGGGAAGCAGGATGGCATTCCACATTCTGGGATGGGGATACCGAAAGTGGCCAAATGGCTCCTTCCGGGGTGTATCTGTATCAGCTTAGCACCCCATTAGGCAGCCAAACCCGGAAAATGATCCTTATGAGATAAGAAGGAAAGGAGAATATCAATGGTAAAATATGGGTTGTTATGGATCTTATTATTTTATTTTATCGGTTTTACCACGGCACCCTATTTCTCTTCCCAACCCCTGGAAATTCCTCTGTATCATGGTTTAACCGGTCGCTGCCTGGATCCCGTTTTTGTGGATTTGAACAACGACGGCGCACTGGATGTGGTGTACGAGCTGGATCAGGTCTGTCCGTTATATCCTGTTTATTTTCGCAATGTGGGAAGCACCGATCAACCGTTTTTCCAGCGGGATGAAACAATGTTCAGCTTTCTGGACAATCATTTTTTCCATAATATGCGTTTTTATGATGCCGATGGGGATGGGGATCTGGATCTGCTGCTGGTACGGGAAGGGGAGGGGAAACAAAACTCCCTGGTGCTGCTTTACCGAAACACAGGCACCTCCCATACTCCGGCCTGGAATCCGAATCCCGATACGCTGATGGTTTCCAGCGTCCTCGTGACCGATTACTATCCTTTACCTTCTCCGGGAAATGCTCCCACCCATGTGGCCATTTGTGGTTATTCCTTTTCAGACTGGAAACCCATTCTACGTATGTATCGGATGGAAAGTGATTCTTTAGTGGAGATTCCCGGATACTTTACCCTGAGCGATTCCACCCTGTTGATTGCGGGAAATACATCCACTCCTACCCGGGTGGAGTTTTTTCGTTTGCCTCCGGATACTGCCCGGTGGATGATTCTCAATGTCCGCACCAGAGAAATGATGGGAATGATCGGGTACGATTTTGCCGGTGCCGTGTATCGGAACATTGGTTCAGGCTCGCAGCCTCTCTGGCAACCTGTGTCTGAATTCGATGGTGAGATGCGATTACTCCCGGCCAGATTTCCCCAATTTTACTGGCAGCAAAAAAATTACAACGGGAGTTCTGTTCTGGGATTACGCTATTGTCAACTTAACTACCAGGGTGGTAGCTTGCACTGGTCGCAACCGGAATTCTGGATGAAAGGGAATGGGAGTAAGGGCGACGATCTGGCTGCTTTCGACTGGAAAGAGAATGGGCAGCCCGACATTTTGCTGAAAATCTACAGCTCCTGGACTTACTCCGATAACTTTGGCTATGGCGGAATTGATGTGTTCTCCTGCCTGAGTGCCTTTTCTCCCGATTCTTCCCTCTCCTACTATCCTTTCGATGTCACTTTTCCGGAATTTATGCCGGTAGTGGATATTGCTGCCACTTCTTTCGATCTGGCCGATCTGGATGGCGATGGAGACACGGATATGCTTTACAGCCAGGCAAGTGGCGGGTTTATGCCTTCCCGGCAAACCATTTATTTTAACACGGGCAGCGATTCGTTCCCCCAATGGACGGCTCAACATCAACTGAACCTCATGAAACTTTACTTTGCTACTCTGGTGGATTTAAATGGAGATGGCCTGAAAGACATTGTTGGCACCGTGGAATCTTCCCCATCCGGAGAGCACCTCATTGTTTACTGGAACACCGGAACACCAGAGTCCCCTCAGTTCGATTCCCCGCCCCAGGAACTGCTCCCCCTGCGGTACGCCCACCCTGCATTTGCCGATCTGGATGGGGATGGGGATTTCGATATAGTCGTCCGCTTCTACCGCAATTTTACCGATTCGTTAGCTTATTACCGAAACGATTCGGTGGGCGATACCATGGTATTCACCCGGGTGGATTCTTTACTTCCGGCGGGCTTGCCGGTGGGAGAACCGTTGTTGCGGGATGTCACCGGAGATAGCCTGGCCGACCTGCTTATTTTTACCCGCAGTGGTGCACTTTATTTTGTGGAAAATACCACCTATCTGGGAATAGAACACAATTCACCGCTTCCCCAACACTTTCGGGTGATGCCCGCCTATCCCAATCCCTTTAACAGCCGTACCGCTGTCGCCGTTCAGCTTGCTCATCGTGCCCAACTTCAGGTCAGGGTCTATGATATTCGCGGTCGGCTGGTGCGCACCATTTTTAGAGGAGAACGGGCACCTGGAATCCATAATTTTTATTGGGATGGCAAAGATAAATCTGGAATTTTAGTTAGTAGTGGTGTATATTTATTTGTGGTCACCCGGGGAAGTGAATCCCGGGTACAAAAAGTGGTGTTCGTTCGCTAATTTACATGGGAGGTAATTGAAATGAAATCGTCTGTGTGGTTTTTAGTGGGGATGGCTTTTTTGCTCTCCTGTACGTTTGAGAAAGCCCCCATCCAGCCGGGTAATTTGTCGAAAGAAAATTCGAATAGTTCGCGGGTGGAACTGGCTCCGGGGGTGTTTCTGAAGTTGAAAGGTCTGGAAGAAAATGAGTTTTCTCTGGACGACATCCTGCGGGGAACGCTGGTTGTTACCAATGAATCTGACGATCCCTATCCTATTTCCATTAGCGGATGGCCCCCTTTTATGGGGTACACGGTACTTGACCCGCAGAAACGGATCATTTGTTATGCACCGGTCGCCACTGGACGAGCGGTATATTTTAAAGAATTGTTACCCGGTGACTCTATTTCGGAAAATGTGGAATGGGGTGAATGGGAGTTGTTTGACGGCGCTCGACAACTCAAAGTGTTTTCCGGAACTTACGAGATAAAATTTTTCTTTCGCTCCGCTGACGGTTATATTAAAAAGGAAATTACCATTTTCCCCGAAGGGAATCGCTGGGATACCCGGGTTTATGTTTGGGAAATTGGCGAGGATTCTACACTGCTCCATTTTTACCTTCGGAATCGAATTCCCCGGGAGGCCACTTTACACCCCCTATCGGGGCAGGCGTTGGAAATTCAGTGGTTCAATGAACATCCGGACACCCTCTACGGCACCCGTTTTCTGGATTTTCCGGACACGC
>JALWDQ010000024.1:0-1891 GCA_027039625.1 Calditrichia bacterium
GGTGGAATGGGATACGAAATTCTTAAGCCGGGCGGTGAATGAAGGGTTTTCGGGCGGAGAAAAGAAACGGAACGAAATTCTGCAAATGGCACTCCTGGAACCCAAACTGGGTATTCTGGACGAAACCGATTCCGGTCTGGATATCGATGCCCTGCGCATTGTGGCCAATGGCGTGAATAAAATCCATAACGAAAACAACGCTTTTCTGGTTATCACCCATTACCAGAGGCTTCTGGATTACATCATCCCCGACTACGTTCATGTGCTGTATCAGGGGAAGATCGTGGAGTCCGGGAACAAAGAACTGGCACTGCATCTGGAAGACCACGGTTACGATTGGATTAAAGAGAACAGCCACAGTCTGGTAAAGTAAATCGAAACAAACGGAAAGAACGGAATTGTTATGAACCCTTTTGAAAAATACAACCAACAGGCACGGGAATGGCTCATTCACGATTTTCAGGAATTTCGCCAGCGCCTCCACGGGCAGGTGGATGCGTTTGTGGAAGAGCTTAAGGATGAGGCACTGCAACACTTTCAGGAAATGGGATTTCCGCATCCTAAAAATGAGGAATGGAAATACACCAATCTGTTACCTCTGTTACAGCACCGGTTTACGCTGGTGTCGGATATTCCTGAAACAGAAACACTACATCCCGAGCAATTCGACTTAATTGAAGGGGATGTGATTCAACTGGTGTTTGTGAACGGTGTTTTTTCCGGGGAATTGTCCCGGATTCCCCGCCTGCACAGTGGGGTCATCATTCAACCCCTGCAACAGGCGTGGAAGGAACATCCGCAACTTGTGGCGGAATATCTCCCCCGGGGTGTGGATTTTCGCAAACAAACGTTTCCCGCTTTGAATACCGCGTTTAGCCAGGATGGATATTTCATTTACATCCCGGAGAACACCCATTTCGACGTTCCTGTTCATTTGCTGTACCTTGCCCATCCGGGCGATGTGGCGTTCCATGTGCATCCCCGCAACATTCTAATTGTGGGCAAGGAGGGAAAGGTGGAACTTCTGGAAAGCCATGTGCATCTTTCCGATTATCCATATTTTCACAACAGCCTTACCACAACGTTTGTGGGAGAAGGTGCCCGGGTAGAACACATTCGGTTTCAGGATGCGGCCAGCCAGGCTTTTTTGATGGGGCACACCGCGGTGTTTCAGGATGCTGCCAGTCAGTACACCTCCTTGACAATTGACCTGGGCGGGCGGCTGGTACGCAACGATTTAACCGTCCATCTGCAGGGAGAAGAAGCAACCACGGTGCTGAACGGATTTTATTTAACCACCGGTCGCCAGCATGTGGACAACCATACCATTATCGAGCATGAAGTACCCCGCTGCCAGAGTAATGAGCTGTACAAGGGGATTCTTACCGACCAATCCCGGGCTGTTTTTAGCGGATTAATCCGGGTGCACAAAGATGCCCAGAAAACCAACGCATTTCAAAGCAACCGGAATCTACTTTTAAGTCGCGAAGCCGAGGTGGATACCAAACCGCAGCTTATCATCTACGCAGACGATGTTAAATGTTCCCATGGTGCAACTGTGGGACAGATGAATGAAGAGGCGGTGTTTTACATGCAGCAACGGGGCATTCCCGAAGCAGAAGCCCGGGCGCTGCTGCGGTTGGCATTTGGCGCCGAAACCTTGCAGGTGGTTTCTCGTCGGGATTTACGGCAAAAGCTGGAAGAGATTATTTCGCAACGTTTACAGGATTTACCTGAGACCAATTGAGAAACAAAAAGGAAAAAGTGAGTTTATTCAGAAAAAAATCCGAGGGAACCATGAGCGATAAACCGGATAAAGAGGTGTTGCGTCAACGCATCATCGAGATTATGAAAACTGTGTACGACCCGGAAATCCCGGTGGACATCTGGG
>JALWDQ010000025.1:0-1883 GCA_027039625.1 Calditrichia bacterium
GAAAATATTTGCGGCAATTCTGGGTTTTGAAGGCGACCGCACCCGGGGACTCTCCGAGATTCGCCAGACCATGCAGCACGGATTGCTCTTCCGCACGGAAGCGGAGTTTGTGTACGCTTCCCTGCGTTATTTTATGGAAGGTGAAGTGTGGGATGCCCTCGACCATTTCGAGAAGCTGGGGCGAAAATATCCAGAAAATCCCGGAGTAAAGCTGGTGTTGGGCTACCACTACCGCCGTTTCGGACAGGTGAGGGAGGCCATTCGCTATTTCCAGCAGGTGGAAGACCGCTACCGGTACCGCTTGCCGGATATCTACGTCATTAAATATTACAATATGGCCGTTTGTTACTATTTGTTGAACCAGTACGCCGACGCCGAGAACATTTTAAACCGGTTGCTTCAGCCCGGGGTGCGGAAATCCCCTTTTTACCAGGCTGCACTGGTCTATTACAAAGGAATCATCACCAAGTTGCATTTGCGGGATGAACTGGCGCAGAAATACTTTTCCAGCATTCGCCTGAACAAACACACCCAATACTGGTACCATGCTGCGCAATTTTATCGCCAGATTCCCGCCGATTCTTTGTTCTATTATTACACACTGGCCGAAAACGATATTTTTACCGGTAACATCTCCCGGGCTCGTTCTGCTTTACTCAAAATGGAATCGAAGGTGAATCAGGGCCACTGGAAGCCCGCCAACACCACTGAGGCATTGCTGTTACGGGATGTTCGGGCTCGGTTCTATTTTAAAACAACGCAGTTCGAACGCGCGGCACAAATTTACCGGGAGATTCTTCCGAAAGTAGAGGAAATTCCGGATAAATTTCAACGCGCCTGGATTTACATTCGCTACGCCCGGGTGTTACGCTTTATGAAGGAGTGGAAGCTGGCGGAAAATATGCTGGAAAAAGCACGGATTTCCGATGAAGAATATACCCGATTCATGATTGAACGGGAGCTTTTCATGGTGCAGAAGCATCTCAATTCACGCAAATCGTAGGAGGAAGTATGAACGTCTTAGTGCTGGGTGGCGGTGGCAGAGAACACACCCTGGTGTGGAAGTTAAAACAGTCACCGGAAGTGAAGAAAATTTACTGCATTCCGGGAAGTGCCGGTATTGCGCAGGATGCCGAGTGCTTCGATCTTCCCCTCACCGATTTTACCGCCATTGAGCAGTTCCTTCGGGAGAAGGAGATTGGATTCACCGTGGTGGGGCCGGAGCAACCTCTGGTGGCGGGAATTGCGGATTTCCTGCAAGCAAAAGGACACGCTGTATTTGGTCCCAATCAATCTGCCGCCCGATTAGAGGGCAGCAAAATCTTCGCGAAACGATTCATGGAAAAACACGGGATTCCCACGGCGCATTTTGCCGCATTTGAAGATTACTCCCGGGCGCTGGATTATCTCCATTCCCTGCCGGAAGGTCCGGTGGTGGTAAAAGCCGATGGCCTGGCAGCGGGGAAAGGGAGTGTGGTGTGCTCCGGTAAGGAAGAGGCCCAACAGGCACTGGAACAGATGATGGTGCAAAATGTGTTCTCCGGTGCCGGTAAACGGGTGGTTATCGAAGAGTTCATGATTGGGCACGAAGCCAGTCTGTTTGTACTTACCGACGGAAAAGATTATCTGGTGTTACCTCCGGCACAGGATTACAAACGGGTGTACGACGGCGACCGGGGCCCCAATACCGGAGGAATGGGAAGTTACGCCCCCACACCGGTTCTTACCAGAACCATGAAAGAACGTGCCATCCGCGAGATTGTAGAGCCCACCCTGAATGCTCTACAGGAAGAAGGCATCGATTACCGGGGAATTTTGTATTGTGGATTGATGGTGACCAATAAAGGTCCCCGTGTGGTGGAATTTAACTGCCGGTTTGGGGA
>JALWDQ010000026.1:0-5773 GCA_027039625.1 Calditrichia bacterium
AACTGGCACCGGGACAGGTGTATTCCTTGCAGGGGCAACTTAATTTATCGGGACAGGCACCGGTAGGTCGGGTATTTGCCCGCGCCATAACCACCTATCGCGATACGTTAATGCCTCAGGTGATTTTGCGGGATACCAGCGCCGTGCTGGATAGCATCGATGTGCTCCGTCCGGCTTCGGTGCAGGTGGTGGCCACCGAGGTGGATAGCAGTTCTCTGGTGCATCCTCTGTTTGTGAATTACGGGCAGAGTTTCCGAATTCGCACCCGGGTGCGGAATAATGGGCAGGATGCCATCACCAATATGCGTATTTCTTTGCTGTACAACGGAACGGTACAGGATAGTGTGACGGGATTGAGCCTGAGTGCCGGTAGTGCTCAGGAAGTGCTTCTGAATGCGGTGGCACCTTCCGTGAGCGGGAATGCCCTTTACCAGGTGCGCATCGACCGGGCTTTCTCCCAGCTTACCGGCGATTCGGTGTCCATCCTTCCCTCTATCGATGATAATGCCCGGGTTACTGTGCAGCGGCCTGCCGAGCTGGTGCTAAGCCTGAGCAGTGTAGATACGGTGGCGCAGCAGCAGCAATTCTCTTTGCAGGCCCAGGTGGCGAATCTGGGTGAAGCCGGGTACGATAGTACCGGAAAATTGCGCATTGAATTACCGGCGGGATTTACCCTAAGCGGTGGCGACAGCGTGCAATCGTTCACCAGCGATTCCAGCACGGTACAGTGGGAAATTACTGCACCAACGGCTGCCATCCCCGAAGGCGCTTATTTGAAGGTGAGCTACGCGGCGCTTCCCGGGGACAGCAATACCGCCCAACCGGTATTGTTGCACAACAACCAGCACAGCGATTCTTTACTGGTGCATGTGATCGACCAGGGTACGGTGGAAATTTCTGCCTTCTATTTCCCGAATTCCCCGCTGCCGGACAGCACCATGATGCTGGCTTCTACATTGCAAGATAGCATCGAGCTCGTTGTGCAGGTTGCCATTTCATCGTTCCTGTCGCTCCACCGACAGGCAACCCTGATTTTACCTCCGCAAATTAGCGGTGTGGATACCCTCACCAAACCCATTCCTGCCAGCAACCAGGTGCGCTGGTTCCTGAAAGCACCCGATACTCCCACCGCCGATTCGCTGGTCATTCAGGTGCGGGTGCAGGCCACCTCTTCGCTGGATGGAAGTGTGGTGGAAGAGAGTGCTTCTACTTATCTTAAAACCTTGCCGCGACCGCTGCTCCAGTTGCAGGCTCAAATTACCGATCCTCCGGGAGCGCGAGACAGTACCGTGAGCTACGGACAGCGGTTTACCTTCCAGGCAACCGTGAGTAATTCCGGGCACAATCTGCTGTTGGGTACCGGGCAGCTTAAGCTGGTGCCGGGAGATTTACTCCAGCTGGAAAGTGTGGCGGTGCAACCGTTTACCATTGGGCAACCGGTGAGCTGGACGGTGCGTGTGGATAGCAACGCCCAGGTTGTGGCGATTATGCGTAAAATTCAGGATTTGAAGCAGAAGAAGTATCAGCAGCTTAACAGTGCCGCAGGGGGAGCTTCCCTCTTTGCTGCCGATGTGATTGATGATCAGATTCAGTCGCTGGAAAATCAACTGAGCAATTTATTAACCACCTCTTTCCTGCGAGTGGAATTTGCCCAGCGACCCATGGATAGCCTCTCCCACAAACCGGTAGAGGTCATCAATCCCGAACTGGAAATGACCATTCAAATCCAGGCGCGACCGGAAATTAAAATTACTTCTGTGAACTTCCCGGCTACGGTGAGTACCGGACAGACGTTTGAAGTCCAGGCGCTGGTGGATACTTCGGAGCAAATTGCGGCACAGCGGTTTGCCCGTATCCAGTTCCTGAACAATCCCGGCTTCCATGTAGCCGATTCCATAAAGACCTATGCGGGCGAAGTGGTCACCTGGCAGGTTACTGCTCCCTCTGCAGGAAGCATCTCCACTTACCGCGATGTGGCATTCCGGGTAGTGACCTGGGCGCAGGATGAAAATAGCGGCGATCAGTTTGCCGATTCCACCGAACGAACTCTGCGGGTGGAACGAGAAGCCATTCTGGGTTTGAGCCTGCACGTGGTGGGTCAACCCGACACCATTGGCGGTTATCGATTGTCGTTTAACCAGAATTTCCGCATTACTGCCAGACCCATTAATAAAGGCTATGCTGCGGCTACCGGTACGGGGAAAATTCGACTGGAACTGGTGGAGAGCGACGGATTGGAGATTGTCTCCGGTGCAGAGGTCATGTCCTTTAACTATCCAGATTCGGTGGTGTGGACGCTGCGAACTCCCGACCGCCTGATTAATACCAACATTCGGGTAAGTTACGAAGAAGTACCCCTGGATGTGAACAAACAACAGCCCGCAACCCTGGATACGTCCTCCAGTGTGGCTTCCCTCTCCATTGCCACCGAAATTCGACGGTTGGTCGTGAACAAATTCGATCTGGAAAAGACGTTTGGTGGTGGGCTGGATAGTATCAAACGCCAGGGCAGTAAAAACTATCCGGTGCTGGGACTTACCTTTTTCAACGAGAAATTCTCCCAGTATGCTTCCACTATTCATGTGGATAGTTTAAGTATAGCGGTTCTGGATCAGAACGGAATGCCGATAAATAATCCTCAAAATCTAGTAAGTCGAATCGTTCTGGCAAATCCCGCTTATTTCCATTCCTTAAAGAAGGGAAATGGTGAGCCGAAAGTATTTGCCGAGCTTCCCATTACAAGTGGAATGAGCAATCCCATTCCCATTTCGTTCAGTAACATTATGCAAATTGATCCGGGCAGCACGGATTCTCTGGTGGTGTACGTCGATATTGCCAGTAATGCACCGAACAAGAGCTTCTCCATTCAGGTGGGGAGCATTACAGCTTACGAACACAGTCGGGAGAATCCGGTGCAGGTGGTAGATCCGGATGGGCGGCTCTTCTCTCCGGATAATCCTGTGGGAAGCTCCATCCACATTACTGTGGTGGCAAAAGAAGTGGAGAAAATTTTCGGCAATTATCCCAATCCGTTTGGGAGCACAGTTCCCACAACCAAATTTGTCTTCTGGGCAGAGGATGCCGGTACTGCGGAGTTGCGCATTTACACGCTGATGGGTGGTCTGGTGTATTCGCATAGCGTGAGCTTACCGGAGGGCAACAAGTTGTACGATGGATTGATTACCTGGGATGGAAAGAACAATGTGGGACGCGAAGTACTCAATGGGGTGTATCTGGCCATTCTGAAAGTGCGGTACAAAAACGGCCAGACCCGTTCTTTTAAAACCAAAGTAGCGTACATCAAATAAATGATGCGGACATGAGACACATGAAAAACATGATTATTGGAATCATCAGTCTGCTTTTACTTCTAATCGGGGGGAGTATAGCTCCTGTCCCGGCACAGTCCGATGGGGAATACGGAACAACCATGAATCTGGGCTACGGAGCCGGAGCCCGGGCACTGAGTCTGGGACGGGCTTATGTGGCCATGGCAAACGATCCCACCGCTGTCTTCTGGAATCCCGCCGGGCTGGAAATTATTCCCCGAACCAGCTTTACCCTCTTCCATAACCAGCTTTTTGAAGGGACTATGTACGATTTTGTGGGATTTGCCTATCCCACCCTGAATTATGGTACGGTGGGAATTGGGTTTACCCGGGTAGGCACGGATGATATACCGTACGTCTCGGAACACAATGTGGTGCTGGGTAGCATGAATTACGAGGAAGACGAGCTCTACATTTCCTACGCCAAAAAATTGCCCTTCCGGTTGTACGGCGGATTAACATTTAAATTCCGGCGGCAGAGTTTTTCGTTGATTAATCAGAATGCTACCGGTCTGGGACTGGATTTTGGGTTGATGTACCGTCCGGAATGGGAGAGCAAATTCTTGCGCAATCTGGGATTTGGGTTTAGTTTCCGCAATCTGGTGTCCCCGGATATGAAACTGGGCTCGCGGGTGGATAATGAACCGTATTTCTGGACGCTGGGATTGGTTAAGGGATTTGAAGTGGGTACAGGTGGTAAGGTAAACCTGTTGCTGGACTTTGGCAAAAGCAAGTTCGAGAGTGGTTCCATTCGGCTGGGTACTGAGTACATTTTTCGGGGCATCGGTTCGGTGCGTTTGGGGTACGATAATTCTCAGTTTGCTCTGGGTGCCGGAATCAAATATTCCTTTGTCCGCATCGATTATTCTTTTGGCTCCAGTATGGCAGGGGGAGATTTCCCGCCCACTCACCGCTTTTCTCTTACCTTCGATATTGGCAAGTCCCGTCAGGAACTGATTATGCTGGCGGAGGAAAAACGAAAACAGTGGGAAAAAGAACTGGTAGAACGCACCAAAGAAGAAGAGCGGCAAAACTTTATTAAAGAGCATCTCCAGAAAGGCCAGGAATATCTGGCGAATCAACGATTCTTCGATGCTTATGTAGAGTTCCAGCAAGTGATTTCGGTGGATCCCTTTAACAAAACCGGATTGCGATTGCTGGATAGCACCAACACACTGATTCAGCAAGATATGGAAAAGCGGCAGCAGGAAGCCATTGCCCGTGCTGTGAACAAAGAGCTGGCCGAAGAAAACCGTCGCTTCGTGAAGTTACATTTCGAAAAAGGGCAATTGTACCTCCAGAAAAATCAGTTTACCGATGCACTGACCGAATTTAATCTGGCACTGGAACGTTCTCCGGACGATCCCATTATTCTGGAAGCAATTGCTACCACTAAACGACGTCTGGAAGATCAGGTGCGTAAACTGATATCCCGGGGTCGTGCGGAATTCCAGAAAGGGAATTATTCCGGAGCACTACAGATTTTAAGCGAAGCACTGGTACTGGCACCGGAAAATCCCGAATTGAAAAAAGAAATCAATATTCTGGCAAATCGTATTAAACTGCAGCAGTACATCCAGCAGGCTTTGCAACTCTACGATTTTGGTGAATATCAGAAAGCACTGAAACTATTTGAAGAAGCGCTGAAACTGGATCCCAACAACGAGCGTCTAAAACAGTATATCGAGCGTACCAAGCGTGGTATGGGCGTGGTGAAACAGGAGATGGACCCCGAATCCGAACGGCTCTATCTGAAAGGTGTGGATTTGTTCCTGATTGAAAAATACGAAGAAGCACTAAAAATCTGGAAAGAGTTGCAGAAAAAGTATCCGTACAATAAAAAACTTCAGGATAATATTAAGAGTGCCGAAGAACGTTTAAAACATACCAAAGCCTATAAAAAATAATCAGGGAGGAAAAATTAAATTAACGGGAAGAACAAATTTCAGGATGATATGGGCTCATGTTTAAAAATGTAGTTAAAGAGGAAATTATTATCCCGGCGAAGATGTCTTATCTTCCCCGGGTAAGGGATTTTATCGAACGTATTGGTAAAAAGCACCGTTTTTCCGATAAAATCATCAATTCCTTTAAATTGGTGGTGGATGAAGCATGTACCAATATTATCCGTCATGGGTATCGGGATGTGCCGGATGGTCAAATAACCATTCGTGCCATTGTGCGGCGTTTAAGCTGGACGATGGTGGTAATTGATCAGGGAATTAGTTTCGATCCCCGGCAGGTCAAAAATCCCGATCTGGAAAAATATGTATCCATCGGGAAGAAAGGTGGGCTGGGCATCTTTATGATGCGCAAGCTGATGGACGACATCAAATACAATGTGACCAACCGGGGGAACGAACTCCGTTTAACCAAATATCGGGATCGGGTGGAACAACCCAAGCCGGTACTTCTGTGGAACTCTCTCACACTTCGTACCAAAT
>JALWDQ010000027.1:0-1878 GCA_027039625.1 Calditrichia bacterium
ACCAGAACAATTCCTTTCAGGTGACCAACAATGCCACCCGGCTAAATTCGCTGGGATTTGCTTTCCCGATTCCCACTTACCGGGGAAGTCTGGTATTTGCCGTGGGCTACCAGCGAGTAAAAGATTTTGATTACATTAATGAATTTAACGGAATTTCGGCGGAAGGAACCGACCGACTTTCGTTTTACCTGGATAGTACCGGCACCCTGTACGACTTCTGGGGCGAAGAAGTGGAGAAAGAAGAATACATCCACGACGAAGGAACGCTCAATCAGTGGTCCGGGGCGTTTGGAGTGGATATTTCCCCCAACGCCTCTCTGGGAATGACTATGACCTACTGGACGGGCAGCAGCGATTATCAGCAGGATTTCTTTCAGCAGGATATTTTCGATCGGTTTACCAAATATCCTGCAAATTTTAAAGACTATCGGGAAAAACGAAGTATTCTGGCGGAATATTCTTCCCTGGGATTTAAATTCGGGGCGTTATTGCACGCCGGAAAAGTCATCCGATTGGGGCTGGGCATGACTCCTCCCCAGACCTTCCACGTAAAAGAAACCTACCGGCTGATTAGCAACATCTCTTTTGATGATGGAGAATACATTGCTCTGGACGACCTTACCGGAGAATTTAAATATCAGGTGAAAATGCCTTTTCGTTTCGATGCGGGATTATCTCTGGCGCTGGGTCCCATTCTGGCTACCGGCTCCATCGAATACGTCGATTGGACGCAGCTAAAATTCGATGTTTCTGACGAACAACGCTACGACCCGGATTATCAGGATTTACTGGATCAGAATCGGTTGTTTAAAGAAAACTATCGCCAGGCATTCAAAATTAGCGTTGGGGGCGAAATTGGCCTTCCCTTCCTGGCTTCCCAGTTTCGAGCCGGATTAACTTATGATCAGTCTCCGGACGAAGGCGCATCTCTGGAGCATGATCGAAAATACATCTCGCTGGGATACGGTCTGCTGGTGGATAAAGTATTTAAACTGGATATCCTGTACCGTCTGGGATTCTGGAAACAATTCTCCTACGATGATCTGGCACCCTCCGGTACCGATGAAGAAATTTACCACAACAAATTGCTGTTAACCGTCAGCTATCGATTTTAAAAGGCGGGACAAATCGGGCAGTCGGGTAGTAAAATAAAAAATTTTGAATTCTACCGCTTCCAAAATTCTCCGCTCCGGAAGAGTTTACATGCAGTAACAGAATAACTTACTTCTCCCCCTCCCTATCATTCTGAGCGAAGCGCCAGCGGAGCGAAGAATCTCTTCTACACTGCTGGGAATGATTGACCCTTCGCATCAAAATGATACACCAGAAGATGGGTACGAGGAAATTCCAAATAACAAATATCAAAAGATTGAATAAACCGCAACGTACGCAAAGGAGGCGCTAAGAGCGCAATTGTAGTCCATACAATTTTGTTTTTCAAAAAAATTTTTAAGGTTTACACTTAAGTAAAAAAAATCATAAAGAAAGGAAAACCACACATTAATTTATTTTAATTTTTTTCTTTGCGAACATTGCGAATTCTTGGCGAGCTTTGCGGTTCTAAAAATAACCGCAGCGTCCGCAACGAACGCAACGATAGCTTTGAATTTCCAACTAACAAATCCCAAAATACAAATGAGTTGGCAGGTTCTCTGCCAATTGAATTGAATATAAATTTTTTATTCGTGCTTATTCGTGTTATTCGTGGTTAATAAATGCTGCTTCGTAGCATAACACCTCGGGAGAGGCGTGCTATAAATCGTCATTCAGCTTCAATTGAATGAGATTCTTCATCCCGCATCTGGCGCATTGGCGTCAACTTAATATCCCAGTAATTGAAAGTAATTGATTCGATCATTACGTTTTTCATAGGTGCAA
>JALWDQ010000028.1:0-5770 GCA_027039625.1 Calditrichia bacterium
ACCTTCCGCCGGTCCCATCCACACCGATGGGAATCCTCACATGGATGGGAAAATTTTGCGTATCGAGACCCTTCCCGGAGCACTCAAAGTTGCTGTTCCCGCAAAGCCGAATTTAGAGAGAGAATAAGCCCGGGGAGAAGCTATTTCTCCCCGGTAGAACCAAACCCGCCCCGGGAACGACCGGCAAAATCGGGCGATTCCTGCTCCTCCCATTCCACCTCCGGGAGTTGATTCTTTTCGAAAATGATCTGCGCAATCCGCTGCCCCTTTTCAATGACCAGAGGTTTGTCCCGCAGCGGATCGGCCGGGTTATAGTGCCGAATCATCCCGATTTTCACTTCATCTTCCGGGCCACAGTAATCCTCATCTACAATCCCCACATCATTAACCAAACTCACCCCATATTTCACAGCAAACCCACTGCGAATGAAAATTTTAAAATAATACCCCGGTGGGGATTCAATAATCAGTCCTGTGGGAACCAGCACCGGCTGACCGGGGCGCAATTCTACCCGTTGGGCAGCATACACATCCAGCCCCACAGAACGCTCGGTTTTGCGCTCCGGCAACGGAACGCTTTTGTCCTTGCGATAAATACGTATTTTCATATATTTACCTCTGTTAGAAAACAAATCACTAAATCTGGGTTAATTATATGCCAGAAAAGCCTTCTGCCCAAGCTCAATCTCATTTTCTTACTCTTCTGATCCTTACCGCCATCCCCTGGGAAACCCGTATTTTTCTGGAACTGGGAACATGGAAGCGAATTCATAAAACCCTGCCTCTGTTTGCCGAGCAAAATAATCCCTATTTTTTACTGGAAGTGGGATTGGGAATGTCTCTTCCGCCGGAACAATTCCTCTCGGTATTTCACCAACTGGCTCCCCGCACTGTGATTAACATCGGTTTGTGCGGTGCACTGGAAGCTTATTTTTCTCCGGGAGCCTTTTTTCGCATCCGGAAAATCTATTCTCCCCACCAGGAACCCATCATCTTACCGGAGCCCTCTATTCCCTCGATACAACATCTACCCACTCAAACCCTCCTGACCGTCTCCGAGCCAGTGCTTGCGCGCTCGCATCGGCAGCACCTCTTCCGGCAATACCAGTGTGGTCTGGTGGACATGGAAGCGTATTTTATTGCTCGCAACTTACACCGGGAAAATGTAGAAATCGTTGTCCTCAAAATAGTATCCGACCAGGCCGATGAGGACGCTCTAAAAAGCATTCGCCAGAACTTGCCTCTTCTTAAAACACGAATTTCCCGCGAAATGAAGAATATTCTTTTCTAAAAAAACAGAGGTAATCCGGGTAAAAATTCCGGTTGAAAAAATTTAAAATTGATTAAAAATTTTATTAATTTTTTGCTTATATTGACGATAAGTTTAAAAGCGAGGAATGAAGCTGTTTCCTCTATAAATATTCATTTAAACCTCGAGAGAGATGTCGGCTTCCCGAAGAAAGAAGCGTGATCTAATCGAAGAAATTAGAATCAAAGATCTCCGGATTGCCGAACTGGAATCCGAATTAGCGCGGTATTCAAGGGACAATAGCGCGATTCAGGAACTACTCCATCTATATCGAGCCATTGTGGAAGGTTCCCATAGTGGTATTTTAGTGATAGATGAAGATGGAACCATCGTTTATTTAAATCAGCAAACAGAAGAAATCCTGGGTTTTTCGCGGAAAGAACTCCTCGGAGCAACCATCGACACATTTTTAGCTCCGGAAGAAACGTACCGATGTGAAGAACTTCAACGCATTTTTCGCACGGGAGAAGTACCCACCGATAATTACGAATTACTCATAAAATGCAAAAACGGGGAATTACGCACTGCGGAACTCCGTTTACAGAGTTTTCGTGATGCGGCAAATCAACCGCGAACGGTTATTCAACTTCTGGACATTACCGATCGCAAGCACGCCGAAACCGCCCTGGAGGAATCTCAGAAACAGTTAAAAAGCATCTTCGATGCCATTGCCGATGCCCTTACTGTAACCGATTTGAAGGCGAACATTTTGGATTGCAACGAAGCCATGCTTCGCATGTATGGCTTTCAGAATAAACAGGAAGCGATCGGGGTAAATGCCATTGATTTAATTCATCCCGAAGACCGCAGTCGAGCTATCGAAGACTTACGCCTGGCACTGGAAAATGAAACTCCCCGCCACCGCACGTATCGCTGTATCCGGCAAAATGGAGAGATTTTCCCGGTCGAACTCAGTGCAGCTCCACTCATCGATATGGACGGAAACCGGGTGGGATTTGTGGGAATTACCAAAGATATTACCGAACGTAAGCAGTATGAAGAACGCATCAAAATGCTCGCCCATGCTCTGGAGAGTGTCCGGGAGTTTGTTACCATCACCGATTTGAACGATCGAATAGTGTATGTAAACCAGGCTTTTTTAGATGCATACGGGTACACCCGGGAAGAAGTAACCAATCAGCCCATTCACATGTTGCGAGCTCCGGGTAATCCTTCCGAAATTGGTAAACTTATTCACACCTCCACCTTAAGCGGAGGCTGGTCGGGAGAATTGCTGAACATCGATAAAACAGGGCGCATTTTTCCTATATTTCTTTCCACCTCTGTTGTAAAAGATGAAGAGGGGCGTCCGGAAGCATTAATTGGCGTTGCCAGCGACATTTCTCATCAGAAAGAGATGGAAAACCAGATGCGGCAAGTTCAAAAAATGGAAGCCATTGGACGACTGGCCGGAGGCATTGCCCATGACTTTAACAACCTGCTTACCGTGATAAATGGTTATTGCGATTTACTGATGATGCAGGACTTGCCATCTCCTCACATCCATAAAGGAATTCAAGAAATTCAAAAAGCCGGGGAAAAAGCGGCGTCGCTTACTGCCCAGCTCCTGGCCTTTAGCCGAAAACAGGTTACTCAACCCGTCACCTTCTCTCTTAACGAATTTTTACGGGAAATTCATTCTCTTCTTTCCCGATTGATTGGTGAAGATATTGAAATTGCATTTGATTTGAACGAAACCGATTGCTTCATCCGGGCCGATAAGGGGCAGATTCAGCAGATTCTACTCAATCTTATCATCAATGCCCGGGATGCAATGCCAGGCGGTGGACGTATTACCATTCAGACCCGGGAGATTCCGGCAAGCGAACTATCTTCTTCCCTTAAAATTGCACAAAAAGCTTCTCGCTATGTCTTCCTGGCGGTAACCGATACGGGCATCGGAATGAACGAGGAGATTCAGTCCCACATTTTCGAACCGTTTTTCACCACCAAAGGAATGGGGAAAGGCACAGGTCTGGGACTTTCCATTGTGTATGGAATCGTTAAGCAAAATGGTGGGGGGATTAAGGTTTTCAGTAAACCCGGAGAGGGAAGCTCATTTCACCTTTATTTCCCCGCGGTTTCCCCTGAAAACGCCGCTACAAAAACCCAAACGATTTCCGAATTTGAATTAACCGGAGACGAAACCATTTTAATTGTGGAAGACCAGGCCGAGGTGCGAGAGCTGATTCACCAAACCCTGCACCAATTTGGATACACAACCCTTCTCGCCCGAGACGGGTTGGAAGCGTTGGAAATCTGCCGCCAAACGGAGCAAAAAATCGACCTCATTTTAACGGATGTGATTATGCCTCACATGAATGGGCCTCGTTTGGTTCAAGAAATTCGGAAAATGTACCCGGAAATTAAAATCATTTTTATGTCGGGTTATACAGACAAATCCATTCCCCGGGAAGAAATCGATCGGCTGGGGGCGGCATTCCTTCAGAAGCCGTTTTCGCACAATCAGTTGCTGGAAAAAGTCTGGAAAGTGTTACATCCCGGTTCTCAAGGAAATGCTGAGCTTGCTTAACCAGTAAACACCTCATAACGAAATGATACCGGAAAAATGTCTAAAATTGTTTTTCACTCTTTGGAATTCGCTCAGAGTATTGAAGACATCATTCCCTGCTTTTACTACGTTCTTTAAAAAGATTCCTACCTGCCCCGAAAGTGCGTAATAGAGATATCCAGATTTAGTTTTAAAATCAGATTTTTATTCTGGGAATGTTTATCGGTTTCGTGCCATTGGGGGGTTATCTCTAAGAGATAAATTAAAATATTTTTCCAGGAATATTTCGCCAAAGAATTCTTCTGGAGTAAAAAATTTATGGGGATTGTCTCAAATTTCATTTAAAAGGTATGAAAGGAAAAAAGCACTGCAAAATGCTACCTATGGCGGAGGGCAACTGACCTATCCTGAACCTATTCACACAAAACCTGCTACAATTTCAACAAATTCAATTAGAGATTGAAATATGATTATAAGCCAATTGGCATTATTTTGAGCGAAAATTAATCTAGATCTTTAAATCATGCTGTTACACGAAAGACGAAACATTTCCGCCACTTGTAATTTGTTTGCACAATTTTGCTCTTTGTTATCTGGAAACTGAGAACTGCAATTTCCTATTAGTCTGGATTTTATTAAATCAAATTAATTTACTTGCTGATGATTAATTTCCCGATTTGTTTCCAGGGGCCGCTGGTGATGCGGTACAGATAGATTCCACTGGCAATGGGAAAGGAATGGGTGTCCTTTACATTCCACCAGAGGAGATTTGCCCCTACCCGCCCGCTCTGTTCGATGCGAACCACACGCTGCCCCAGGATGGTGTAAATTTCCAGTATAATGGGATGAGCTTCGGGAAGAATCACCTGAAAATTGATGATGCTCCCCATACCGAAGTACGGGTTCGGCCAGGGTGGTTGTACCTGGAAAAATGCGGGTGGTTGCGGTGGTTTTTCCTGCGCCAGGTTGTACGCCCGCAGCGCATCTACCTCGCCCCAACCCCGGTCGTTGTCCGGGTGCTCAGCATTGTCTCCGGATTGACGCATAATTCTCAGAATTTCTGTTAGCGTCAAATCCGGAAAAGCCTGTAAAATTTGTGCAGCAATACCAGCCGTTAAGGGGCAGCTCAGGGAAGTGCCGCTGGCTCGGTAATAACCACCGCCCGCTGCGGCACCCAATACCTCCACTCCCAGCGCCACCACATCCGGTTTAATGCGACCATCGAAAGTAGGCCCATGGGAACTGAAGTAGGCCAGTTCGTGATCGGAACGCACGGCGCCCACAGCCAGTACGTAGAACCCATCTGCCGGGGCGGTGATGTAATACCAGAATGAAGAGCCTTCGTTTCCTGCCGAATTCACCACTAGAACCCCGTGCTGAGCCAGAAAATTGGCCGCCTGAGTGACAATGGTGCTCTGTCCGTCCATATCCCGGTAACTGTAATTTCCTTCCCCGGCGTCGAAAACGGAATAGCCCAGAGAACTGGAGACAATATCCACTCCCAGCTGCTCTGCCCATTCCGCTGCAAAAGCCCAGTTGTCTTCCTCAAGATGAATTTCTTGATCGATCTTTTCCGTTTTGGCCAGAATGAACCGAGCATCAAAAGCGGGCCCAATCAGAGTGTCATTTAAAAATCCCCCAATAACAGACAGCGTCAGCGTTCCGTGGGAATCCTGATGCTTGGCATCTCCGGGTTGGTTGGCTGTAATGCTATCGTGTTGAATGAAATCATATTCCCCGATGATCTGATCTTGCAAGTGACGGAGCGCAGGATGGGTGTAGCGAAATCCGGTGTCGAACATAGCGATAATCACCCCCTTACCGGTAAGCCCTTTCCGGTGCAATTCGTGGATGCGGTGGAAGGTGATTTGCTGTTCCGAGAAACCATACCGGTACGGTAAACTATCTTCTTCACTGCGCTGAAATGATTGAAAATGAACCGTTTCCAT
>JALWDQ010000029.1:0-1877 GCA_027039625.1 Calditrichia bacterium
GAATCGACAGATTCGCTGGGATACGAACATCGACGGTGCGAAAATTGAGTTCAACAATCGGTATCTGGATTTGAATTTGTTAGGGGGACGTCCCCGCGACCGGAGCGGGCGGCGGCACGAAGTTTTGCAGGCGGGCCAGATTAATCTTAAACCATTGGATTGGTTCAATGTGGGTGCCACCATGCTCTACACCCGTTTGAAAAGCAAAGGAAAGGTACAGTGGGGCTCTGTTTTTGGCGGTTTGAACCTCAATTTCGGTAATTTGTATGCAGAGTATGCGCGTAAAAAATATCCTGCTGCTTACCCCCAGGGAAGCGCTTTTTACGGAATGGGGAATTTCTGGCTCGGACCTGTGACGTTGTTGCTGGAATATCGGGATTATGACCAGTTCGATTTAACCGAAGGACTCACTTACAACAATCCCCCCACTGCTGTGCGGGAACATCTTTACACCCTGTTGAATCGCCATCAGCATGTGATGGAAGCCAATGACGAGAAGGGTTATCTGCTTGAATTGGGGTACGCTTTTTCCGATTGGGGCGTGTTGACGTTGAACCACAGCCGTACGGAAAATCACGCGGGATTGATGCTGTATCGGGAGTATTACGGGCAGGTGGAGCTGGATCCGACGGATGATTGGAGTCTGGTAGGCGCTACCGGCGAACAGCGGGATCTGGAAGCCCGTTATTTGAATTTTGTGGGAACGGCCAAGTGGGGATTTACGGGCTACGATGCGCTGAAAATGATTTACGAACATCAACATGTGAAAATCCTGTTGAACGACCGCCAGTTCTACAATCAAGCGGTCTCTTTAAACTGGGAACATTCGCCGGTGTTCACCCTTTCTTTGCTGGCAGAACGTACCACCGATCAGTTCTCCGAGCGCAAGATCTGGCTGGGTGGGCAGGCTGCCATTCACTTCCTGGAGCAGTACGATTTAACCATCTTTGCCGGGAGTCGTCGTGAAGGGAAAATTTGTGCGGGCGGGGTGTGCATCTACCAGCCCGAATTCGAAGGAATTGAGTTCCGTTTGATCAATCAATTCTGATGGAGGAGGGAGTTTAACAGGAAAAAGGTAACGGGAAGAAAGAGGCTGTGTAAAAAGCTGTGTCAATAGAATATTTATACATTGTCATTCAAAGTAAAACATAGCCCCGAGCTTCCAGCTCGGGGAACTTAAGGCACAAACTACAAATTGGGCTTTAGCCCAATTTTAGGCTAAAGCCTGATTTGTAGGGAGGGATCAAGTGGTCCACGAGCTAGAAGCTCGTGGCTATGAAAAAACACTGTAAATCTCGATGAATTAAAGATTTACTTTGTATTTTAAAGGCTGGGAAATACCATCGAAAATAAGTTTTTCTTTACTGTTATCTCAATGCTGGGTTCCTATGGCCATAAAGAAATGCTAAATTCATTATAAAATACGAATTGAGCAACACGCTTTTTATTGCCCCGGTTTTAAATAAACATTATGAGCTACAATATGCGTGATATTGATTAAATATTCTTCAGAGTTTTATTTTTACACAACCTCAGAAAGATAAAGGCTAAATCGACAATAAAACGTTGTTTCTAAGCACGGATATCTTCATTTTTGTCGAGCTTTTGAAGTGGTTTAATTAAATTTCCCGAAAACGCGACCAACTGCATGGCACCCAGACTGCTTCTCATCAATCCCTGGATTTATGATTTTACTGCATTCGATTTATGGAGCAAACCGGTGGGTTTGCTTTATATTGCTGCTTACCTGCGGAAACTGGGTTACGAAATAGATTTTCTGGATTGTCTGGATAAATACCATCCCGATGTATTGCAGCGGCAGGGACGCACGGCGCCCAGAGTACGCAGGTACGGAACCGGTTCTTTTTATCGAGAAA
>JALWDQ010000030.1:0-1876 GCA_027039625.1 Calditrichia bacterium
ATTCCCATTCCGGATATGGCACCGGATTACGGACACGGAGTGTACGGGCAGGAACTGGGTTGTTCCTGGGTAACGGAGCTGGATAGTACGGGAACTGCCTTTTACCCCTTTACGGGAACCGTAGCACCGGGCGACTCGGTGACGATTGAAATCAAAGTTGCCGCTGCCTATCCCATGGGGAGCTATCAGGCTGCGTTAAAAATTGCCAATAACAGCTCCCAGGGAATGGTGGAGGTGCCGGTTACCATGCAAATTCTTTCCCCGGGTGAACCCAACATCGCCGTTGCCCCGGCCAGTATTTCGGACACCTTGGAGCAAAATGGCACTCCAGTAGTTCACACCATCGAAATTTCCAACACCGGGAACGCTATGCTGCTGTTTACGGTTCGCGATTCGGTAAGCACCGATAGCAACTGGATACAGCTTTCCAGCACTTACGGAGCCGTCTCCCCCGGGGAGACCTATCAGCTGGAAGTTATCCTCGATCCCACAGGATTAGCGGCGAACACCAGTTACAGCGGACAGGTGATTATTTTAAGCAACGATCCCGATGCCCAGCAAACGGTTATTCCGGTAGAGATGTACCTCCAGTCTTCCAGTGGGATTGTTTCCACCACAGAGATTCCCACTACCCTGCAGTTGCGGGCGAACTATCCCAATCCGTTCAATCCTTCCACCACTATCGCTTTCGACCTTCCCCGCCTCATGCAGGTAAAGCTGGAAGTGTTCAACATTCTGGGACAACGGGTAGCCGTACTGGTGAACAAAAAGCTGGCTCCGGGACGCTACCACCTGACCTGGCAGGCACGATCCACTACGGGCGAACCCCTCCCCAGCGGAATTTATTTTTACCGCTTACAGGCAGATAACCAGACACGGGTTAGAAAGATGCTGTTAACGCGGTAATAAACTTCAGATTAATTATTTATCACGAAATAGTAAGGCGTGAGGCAATCGGTAAAACGATACCTCACGCTTTTTGTTTTTGGTCGGATGGTTCTTTTTTATCGTAATTGAAGCAGAACCTCCAAAACGTCTGCGGAAAGGCGCCACTTTTTCGGATAATCTTTGCGTCGGCAATCACTCGCAATTAAATTCTTTCTAAACGATATGCATAAAGGTTCGAATAATGGGAAAAAATAAATTTCGATATGTCGGCAAACCGGTCATTCGCCAGGACGGGCTGGAAAAAGTCACCGGGCAGGCGCGCTTCGCCGACGACATCAACTACCCCAACCAGTTGTACGGGGTGATGGTGCGGGTGCCCGTGGCGCACGCCCTAATCAAATCCATCGATTATTCCGAAATTAAACACCACCCCGCCATTACCATCATTGTGGATGCCCGGGACATTCCCGGTGCCAAAAAGGTAGGTCCCATTAAACAGGATCAACCCATTTTTGCCTACGAGAAGATCGTGACTCCCGGCGATGCGGTAGCCATGCTGGTGGGCGAATCGGAGCAGGAGCTGCTGAAACTGCGCGAGCGGGTGAAAGTGGACTACGAGCCGCTGCCGGTGCTCACCGATCCCCGCAAGGCGCTGGAACCGGATGCTCCGCTTATTCATCCTGAACTGGGCAGCAATCTGGTCATTCACCATCCCCTGCGCAAAGGCGATGTGGAAAAAGGATTTGCCGAGAGCGATTATATTCTGGAGCAAACCTACACCACCCCATTCATCGAACATGCCTACATCGAACCGGAAGCGGTGATTGCCCTTCCCCGCGAGGGGAATAAAGGGGTACACATTGTGGGGAGCATCCAGAATCCCTACACCACCCGTAAGGTGGTGGCAGCAGTGCTGGGCTGGCCCCTCACCCGGGTGCGCGTTCAGCAAGCCGATCTGGGTGGTTCCTTTGGCGGCAAGGACGACATC
>JALWDQ010000031.1:0-1876 GCA_027039625.1 Calditrichia bacterium
TTGATAAATAATAATAATAATTGAGGAAATGTCTGTTTAAATTTTTAATATGAATTTTATTTAAAAAATAATGATAACCCTATATTTTGAAAATACTTAACAACCGATTGCAAAATAAAGATGAATGGGAAATTCACAGAATAATCAGAATAAAGGTATTCGTTTATACTGGAAATGGAAGTAATTTATCTAAACTTTTATCTAAACAGATTTCCTCATTATCGGGTAAGATGGAGTTGGGATAACCAGGAGAGATTCAGGAAAATATTCACAAAAAATAATAAATTTTTTCCAAAATGTCATTATTGCTTTCATAAGAAAAAGAAAATTCTGAAAATCGTTTATTAAAACGTTCTCTAAAGGACGGAAAAAAATACGGAAAAAATAGGGTGTAACTTTAAAATACCGGGTACATCAAATTGCTGTAATATAAAAGAAATCGTTGCAGGGTCTATAACGAAACGCATAAGGAGACGGAAATGAGTGCAACACCGGTAATTACGGGAGATACCACCATTGAAGAGATTGTTAATAAATATCCTGAATTGGTTCGTCCGCTTATGGAGTACGGAATCAAGTGTATTGCCTGTGGGGAACCCATCTGGGGAACGCTTCAGGAAAATGCCGAAGAGAAGGGGATTACCAATCTGGATGAGATTTTGGAAGACCTGAACCGCATTGTTGCCGAAAAACACGCTGAGTATCAGGGCAAAGACGCTTTGAGCGATTTTCCGGATAAGGATTCGGTGGTGGTAAAAAAGAAGGAATAATTAATCAATGAAAAAGTACTGGTTTAAATTTATTCTATTTGGCATCGCCGGAGGTTTATTGGGATATGCCTATTATTACTTTATTGGATGTCGTACCGGTTCCTGTCCGTTAACTACGAATCCTTTTATTACCAGTGGATATGGGGCATTAATGGGATTTGTTCTGGGATGGGATCGGCGGCTTTTTAAACGGCAGGAATTATCCAATAACAGCCATGAAAAATAGATTTTATTGGAGGTTGCCATGAAAAGTAATATAGGTGGTGTTGATAAGTTTGTTCGCATTGTTTTAGGTGTGGTGTTAATTTCGCTGGTTTTCTGGGGACCGAAAACCTTGTGGGGATTGTTGGGATTTATCCCTTTAATCACCGGCGCTATTGGATTTTGCCCGTTGTATTTGCCGTTTCGGATTACTACTAAGAAGTAAGTAAATGTATCGTTTTAAGTACTATACAGAGTGAAAAAATTTCCTGCACGGAACGTTGTAATTTAAATCGGCGCCCTGAATTTCCGCCAGGATTTTTGCGAAGTATTCTGCTCATGCCCGGGTTCCTGCGGATAGACTCCACCCGTGTGCGGTAATACGTTGCCTGATATGGAATCTGTGGGTTTACATTATTGTTGAGACGATTCATGACTCTGCAAGCTCGCGCCACAAAATGCTCAATCAGAACAAAATTATTTTTACAAAAAACTTCCTTGTCCTGATTTTACATCTTTGTTATATTTCTTCAGTCATTTGGTCTATTACTTAATTTTTTCATTTCAGTAACGGGAAGCGCGGTGAGAATCCGCCACTGCCCCGCAACTGTGATGGGGGACGAAAGCTCACTAAGCCACTGTCTTCGGATGGGAAGGCGAGCGAGTAGGTTGATCCCTGAGTCAGGAGACCGGCTGAAATGAAAAACCCGGTGAAACCTTCGCGGGAAGGTTGGGTTTGGAATACTGAATTCTACGCTGTTTTTAAGATATTTAAAGTATGAGCCCCAATCTTTTCTTTGAGAAGGTTGGGGCTTTTTTTATGGAAAAAATCATGAAAACACAACTGAACATCATTGCAATTTTAATCATCAGTCTGGTAATGCTCGGCAAAACGGTGCATGCGC
>JALWDQ010000032.1:0-1875 GCA_027039625.1 Calditrichia bacterium
TCGTGCAGATTTTGTCCCTTTTCCCGAATCAGCAAAACACACCGGCACAAACACCGCTCGGTATTTCACTGTTCATTTATAATAATTCAGGAAATCTGGTACACAAAGAGTACCGGAATTTTGTTCCGGAGTTTGCCGGGGAAACCTGGGAGCACTTTCCTTTTTCCCAGTATCTGATGCGAGTTCCCCTCGATCTGGCACCAGGGAACTATCGGGCACTGGTGAAGATTTCCTCCGCACATTCGGTCATTCATATCAAAGAGCATCGTTTTACTATTCCTCCGCTTCAGAAAATGGCACTTCCGGTAAGCAGCATCATCTTCTTTTCCCGGCAACGTTTAGAGGCGCACCATTCCGGCACCCACCACTGGCAGGCATTTTACCCTTTCCCGGCACGGCAATTTGGAAAACACGTTCCGCGCGCGTATTTTTATTTCGAAGCATATCCGCAAATAAAATCTCCCGCGCGAATTCATATTTTTTACGAAACTCCCGAAGGGCACAAGCATCTGGTGAAGAACGTTTCCCTCCCCCAGGATGCTTCCTATTTTACGGTACTGGATTCCCTCGAGACCCGGAACCTCCCGCCAGGCAGGTACGCACTTCAAATTGAGCTAATCCATCCCCGGGGAGAAAGTGAAGTGCTGGCGCAGAGTTTCTTCCGGGTAGAGCAGGATCCGGAAGATTTGCGTTTCTACACCAGAGCAGAAATTTTAGAGAACTTGCAGTATATGGGAAGCTCCCCGGAGCTGGAATTTCTGCACCAGGCTCCACTTCGAACTTTTCCCGCTTTGTTAGAATCTTTCTGGAAAAAATACGATCCCAACCCGGCAACCCCTTTCAATGAAGCGCGTTACCACTTCTACAGCCGATTGGAATACGCATTACAGCATTATTCTCTGGCCGGTAAATTAACCGACCGGGGAAAAATTTACCTGATTTACGGACAACCGGAAGGGATTGAGCATCAGGAAGACCCCATCAGTCAGCAGCGGCTGGAGATCTGGGACTATCGGCAATTGCACCTGAAAATTGTCTTTCAAGATGTCTCGGGATTGGGAGAGTTTCGCTTCCGGAAAGCAGTAAAGCTAACTTCCAGCGCGCCACAGCAGTCCCATTCCTTATTTGAAATTCGGTGAAGCTACCCGACAGAAGGAAGAAAAAATCAGCTTCCGGTACTAATGAAAGCTTCCCGGATAACACATTCCGGACAGCACAGGGGAATTTCTGAATAGAATTTGAGGGGTTCTTCCGATTCCTCCTAATAAAATAATCTCAGGGAATGATTGGGGCATGCCCACATTTTTCCCTGGTGAAAAAATCACTAACCCCATTCACCATTCTTCCTTCTCTCTGGGGTTTTCAACTTCCCACCAAAATTCCATTTTAAAGATTTTCGGAGAGCTTTTTACGCCAGTCCCACACCTGCCAGCGGGTATGTTGCCAGCGCAGCCAGATGGCACCCATCTGGTCTGTACGGAAGAGGCGGATTCCCCGGCGAGCTAAACGGTGCACCACCTGCGGGGCAGGATGCCCGTAGCGGTTCTTGCGTCCCACGGAAATCAGCGCTACGCGGGGATTGACCTGCTGTAAAAACTCCGGGGAAGTGGAAGTCAGACTCCCGTGGTGCCCCACCTGGAGCACCTCCGACCGCAGTAAATCTCCCCATCCCAACAGGGCTTTTTCCAGGGAAATTTCCGCATCGCCGGTAAACAAAATTCGGGTGTTACCCAGATGGAGTAGTGTAATCAGAGAAGTATTGTTGATGGCGTGGCCGGTGGGACGAGGAGGATGTAGGAACGCTTCCGGTGGTCCCAGGACGTAAATTCGGGCGCCGGCATCCACCCGAACCACATCGCCCAGCTTCAATTCCCG
>JALWDQ010000033.1:0-1874 GCA_027039625.1 Calditrichia bacterium
GCTTCTTTGCGCAGGATTTTTTCCACGTAATGGGCAACTTCTTCTTCATCCCGCCAATCTTTTACGTGTTCTTTGATGTCGGCCATCATGTCCATCACGGAGGCATTGGCGGCACCATGCAGGGGGCCCTTCAAAGAACCCACCGCGGCGGAAATGGCACTGTAGGTATCGGTGTGGCTGGAGGTTACTACATGGGTGGTGAAGGTCGAGTTGTTCCCACCGCCGTGTTCCGCATGGAGGATCAGCGCCAGATCCAGAACATCCGCCTCTAACTGGGAGTATTTGGTGTCCGGACGTAACATGTACAGGAAGTTCTCGCCACAGCACAAATTGGGATTGGGTGGATGCACAAACAGCGATTCACCAAATAATTTATGCCGCATTGCCTGGTAAGAGTAAGCAATGATGATGGGGAATTTGGCAATCAGGCTCAGACACTGGCGAATCACGTTGGGAATGGAAATGTCGTCGGGATTGGGATCCAGTCCGTAAAGCACCAGGATGACGCGTTGAAGTTTGTTCATCACGCTGGGACTGGGAAACTGCAGAATCGTGGTCTCATTCAAACCCGGGGGTAAGCCAATGAGCGGTTTCATGTATTCTTCGAAATCGCTCAATTCCTTCCGATTGGGTAGTTTACCGAAGAGTAACAAATAAATCACTTCCGGGAAACCGTGCCGTTTCTCTTTCTGGATTCCATCGACCAACTCCTTGATGTTAATACCGCGGTAATAAAGTTCTCCCTCGGTGGGCACAACTTCTTCATCGACAATTTTAAAGCCGATGACGCTGGAAATTTTCGTCAAACCAACCAGCACACCAGAACCGTCCTCGTTGCGCAGTCCGCGTTTCACATGGTAACGTGTGTATAACTCGCGATCGATTACCGCGCTTTGCATCAGTTGATCCGCGAGATAGTTAATCAACTCCTGACTCATAGTTCTGCCCTTTCTTTTCTTTTGATGGCTTTATTTTAACACAAGTAATATAGGCATTGCATAATAAAAATCAAGCAAATTCGAACAAGGTTTTTCAGGTAAAATACCGCTGGCGGAGGCTTCCTCAAATTTAACTTTCCCTTTTTTACTTTTTTCTCTAATTTATACCCGTCCAGAATTTAAATGGAGAATAACCATGTCCCAGCGAAAACGCCTGTTTCTTATAGACGGCATGGCATTGTTTTACCGTTCGTATTTTGCCTTTATTCGAAATCCCCTCATTAATTCCCGGGGAGAGAATACCTCGGCTTTTTACGGGTTCATCAATAGCCTGCTTAAAATTTTGTTTGAAGAAAAGCCCGACTACATTGCAGTGGTTTTCGATACCAAAGAACCCACCTTTCGACACCAGCGATATAAAGAATACAAAGCCACCCGGGAGAAAATGCCCGAAGAGATGGCCGATCAGTACCCGAAGCTGGTGGAAATCATTAAAGCCTTTCGCATTCCGGTAATCGAGAAAGTGGGCTACGAAGCGGATGATGTGATTGCCACCCTGGCCAAACGGGCCGAAGAGAAGGGAATTGAGACCTACATGGTGACGGGCGACAAGGATTTTATGCAGCTGGTAACACCTATGATTAAAATGTACGTCGTGCGTCCCAATCAGGATGTGGAGATTTACGATCCGGATATGGTGGAGAAGAAGTACGGAATCAAACCGGAGCAGGTAGTGGATTTTTTGGCACTGATGGGAGATAAAGGAGACAATGTTCCAGGAGTTCCGGGGATTGGCGAGGTGACGGCCAAGAAGTTGCTCCAACAGTTTGGGTCTCTGGATAACATCTATGCTAATTTGGATAAGGTAAGCAGTGCCAACTGGAGGAAGAAATTAGAGGCGGGGCGGGAGCTGGCATATCTTTCCCGGGAACTGGT
>JALWDQ010000034.1:0-1873 GCA_027039625.1 Calditrichia bacterium
CTCTCTCAGTCCGTACTATGGCACGGCAAATAATGTTGGAGACGACAACTTGAACTATTCGGGCATGTTTGCAGTGTGGAATGCGACCGCCACGGATATCATAGGCGGGAGCATTTCCTACAGCTATTATCCACTGGATAATCCCTTGGCCCCTGAGCAAGCGCATTCAACATCGCTGGGGCCAGCATTTGGCGGGCAAATTGCTGTAAGCGTTGTCATGGTAGAGTATGTCCCGATTGTCACTAGACATACAGATGGTAGCCTGGAATTAAATGTCGATGATTATCTTTTTGACCCTGCATTCGGTGATAAGCGACGCGGCCTCTGGGGTCGTACATTCCGATATTCGCCTGCCGGAACGGTCTTGGAGTATGTTTGGAGGCGATTCCATGTACAATAAGTGGCGAATTCGTATTATCTTGGTCAGTTTAGTCGTGCTGGCAATTCTGACCCGACAGGCATATTATGCGGGTAAGTGGCGATGGTATGAAAACAAGCAGTCTGGCTTTGCCTTGGCCTATCCTGCAAGCTGGTTTCCTCTTCCCGGGAATAAGCTTCCGACTAGTAAGTACGTTGATTTATTCGTTATGGATGTTCCAGTTCTATATAAAATTGAATTGCGAGTGTACAGCAGTAGCTTACATGGAAGCGGACAAAGCATTTATTACCCAAGTTTTGGAGCATGGATTATACGCGAAAACAATGATAAAAATCGGATTGTTGATATCCATAAAACAATATCTGTGGGGAATCGTGGCTATCAAGGAGAAGAAGTGTTATATGAGAATGATAGATTTCGAGGGCGTATTGTTTCCCTGACACATAATGGGAAAGTCTATGCAGTCGAAATAAGTGCTGTTAAGCAAAAATGGGAGGAGGCAAACATTATTTTCGATCAAATCCTTGAGACATTTGTATTTTTAGAGTGATATTGTTAACTCAATGATCTATGATACCCCAAACAGAGTGTCGAGAAAGCATCACAGAATCGGCTTCACACTTGAAAATATCTTGATTTCACGCATTGAAAGTGTTCAAATCGGCGGTGTTCTAGACGTGAAAAAACGACTTCCCCAACAAATCGCTAGCTTCGCCTGCTTCATCCAGCCTGTATGGGTGATTCATGAATCGCCTCAATCGTGTCTTGATCTTTCACTTCGTTCAGGACTGGCCCGGGCGACCCGCAGAGCCCGTGGAGAATGATCAATGGCTAATTGTCGATAGCTAATTGCCAATGGTTCATGGTCAATGACTGTGGCGCCTGTTGCGCCCGGCCCGTCCCTCTGCTACAATCTCCCCAATCCTAATCCTCAATCCCAATCCTACTCTCCCCCGCACCTTCCCAACCCCATAACTCACGCCCCAGCGACGCCAACCCGCCCGCGGCTTGGCGGCACCGCGCCTGGATGCGGGCATTGCGGGCGATTTGGTTGACACCATCGCCCGGCGCTACGATCCTGTGCTCGGGCGCGTCGGGTATGAGACCTCGGAGGTCTGCGCAGACCTGCGAGGTCTGGGGCCACCACGTCCGCCCGGCGATGAAGTCGCCGGGCTACAAAACGGCGCCGGATAATTCCGGCTAGTCCCGGCGTTGTTTTCTGCTCGGAGCGAAACCTCCGAGCTACAAATACGAAACCCTGCGGGCTGGCCACGGGAGCCCCGAAGGGGCTTTGTATCCGTAGCCCGAGGGTTCAGGAACCTGTTGGTTTACTATTGGTACGCTGGGGATACCTCCTCTCGACCGCTTCTGCAGGAGGAGATGAGTCTTACGTAGCCCCTCCGTTCCGGGCGATCACCCCTCCCCCGCTGGCGGGGGAGGGGTGATCGCCCGGAACGGAGGGGCTACGTAAGACTCATCTCCTCCTGCAGAAGC
>JALWDQ010000035.1:0-684 GCA_027039625.1 Calditrichia bacterium
AATGGCATGGGAGTGTTTGGTGTGGAGCTGGGAAATTTTACTTCTCCCGGCTTGCAGGCGGGAGATACGGTGCACATTCGTTTTACCTGCCAGGTAACGCAGCAGCAGGGGATATTAACTGCGGTGGTCAGCGGAATTCCCTGGTATTACTTCCCCACCACACTCACCCTTATGCCGACCAATTTCCCTCCACCGCCTTCCGATGTTCTCCTGGAATTTACTCCGGATGGTTTTCGCAAAATAACCTGGAATCCGCAGAATAATGTAACATACAGCGTTTACCGACACCTCCTGCACGATACGGTAGCGCTGGGACAACCCCGCAGGCTGTATTACAGAATTGCCTCGGGAATCGCCAGCGGTACCTGTATCGATAGTAGTGGCTCCCACCGGGCGCATGGGTACATCGTTCTTCCTGTGCGCTCGGGAGTTTATGGACCCCATTCCCAGGAGGTAAAGGATTACCCTCCGGCACCGGTAGAGGTGAATGCCGCCGTTACCTCCACCCAGCCGCTAACGGTTGCCGTGACGTATCATTTCCCCGGAGATACCACGGGAATGCAATTCCGCATCTATCGGGATACCACCGCCGCCGTGCCTCTGGATTCTCTGCATCGGGTGGGGAGCGTGGCGGGATTGGCATTTCTGGATTCCTCGGTGGTGCTGAGTCGGGTTTACTACTAC
>JALWDQ010000035.1:694-5753 GCA_027039625.1 Calditrichia bacterium
GTACTTTACATCTCCCGTTCTCCCCGATATCCTCGTTTTCAGGTGGTGTACGATCCCCCGGGGTACAATCCCCATCTGCAACCGGGGACGCAGTTTCTCCAGCATTATCCCCTGAACGGAGAAAATTTGAAATACACGGCGGTCATTCGCAATAGCGGTGGTGGTACCAGTGGGGGATTTACCGTGGAGTGGTGGGTGGATTCTACCCGCATCCAGACGCAGCATTTCTCCGAACTGTTTCCCGGGCAGAAGGTTATTTCCCGTTTTACCTGGCCTTACGACAGTTTGCATCCCAATATGATTGAATGCCGTGCCGTAGCAGATTCCTCCATTACCGAAGTCACCGAAAGCAACAATCAAATTGCCATTCGTAGCAACGGGTTGAGTTTTCATTTTTACGTGGAAGACAGTTTGCGGCATCTCTTCGAAACCCACGAGAATCCCTGGGGTTCTTACAGCTTCGAAGACTGGGCGCAGTTCGAGTTACAGAAGATGCGGCAGTTTTTCCGGCAGGCAGTGTATCCCACCACCACCTCGCAGGGGGTAACCGAGTTTGTATTTCTGGATACGGTAACTTACCATCCCAATGGGACTCTTCCCGCTTATGGGACCCATGCCCTGCCATCGGAATTATGGGATGGGCAGTGGGGCTTTTTAGGAGATGAGGCCTCGTTGAATTATTTTCAGAATATCGTATTGAACCAGAATAACGGGGTGGATTGGGCGTTGTTGCACGAGTTAGGGCACCAACTGGGGCTTATCGACTTATACAACATGGATGTGCAGGAAAGTGAGCTGCAGGTGATCGAACCCCGCACCGGTCAGAAACCGCCGCTTACCCCCGTTGCCTGGGATGTGTTGCACTATTGCAGTCGGCACAATTACCTGATGCACAGCAATTTTCAGGCGGGATTTTCCGATCACTCAGCCGGCGCCCTGCAGCGCAACTGCGGTAAACGGCGGGGATTTTTCGGGGAGTATCTGGCGGATGTTCCTGCGGAGAATAGCCTGCTCCTCCGCAACAGTAGCGGAAAACCGGTACGCAATGCGGAAATCCGGGTGTACCAGATGCAGGATAACATCATTCCCAACACGGTTAAATTTAGCGGTGCAACCGATGCGGAAGGGCGCTATGTGTTCCCCCATGTTACGGATACTTCCTACTTTGGCGGGATTTCGGTAAACCATCCCTTTTCTTCCAATTTCAGCCAGAACCCGCATGTGGTGGGAACCAATGCCGTGCTTTTTGTGCGACTGGCAAAAGGGGACAGTGTGGGCTACGGGTTCATCGATATTTGCGATTTCAATGTGGCATACTGGTCTGGCGATTCGCTTTCCGCTACCTATGTGCTTCCCGTAACCCAATGGTTTCAAATTTCACCCGGTGCAATCGAGCAATCCCAGGCGGAAGTCCCTGTACGAACCGAGCTCATCGGGAGCTTCCCCAATCCCTTCAATCCCCGCACATGGATTGTTTTTGGGTTGCATGAAAAGAGTTCGGTACATCTGGAGATTTACAATATTGCCGGAGAGCGGGTGCGGGTTCTGGCTCACCGGGTGTTTCTACCGGGACGTTATCGAATTCGCTGGAACGGCACAAACGATGCGGGTGTTGCCCTGCCCAGCGGTGTGTATTTTGCGCGATTGAAAACAGACCATTACCAGAAAGCGCTAAAATTAATTCTTCTTAAATAAACGGAAGATGATAAATGAAAAGTGAATCTGTGTTCAAATGTAACAATAGCTCTTTCGCAGCATTTCTGGAATTCACAGAATGGTACGAAAAAATTCAATAAAAGAGGCAAGGTTGGTGTTGAACTGCATCCAGTGGGTATTTCGCGTATGAGCCAAATTTTCTCAAATGAGATTTTTCCTATTACTAAAGCGAGAGAGATGCTTCGCCCTGCTTCGCGCAAGACTCAGTAGGAGGACAGGATGCTGGCATTGATAAGCAAAGAGAAAAGCAATTTCTTATTTTATGGGCACATGAGTTTTTTCAAACAAAATTAAAAAAGGAATGGCAGTGGTTTAAACCATTACCAGGTGAAAAAATGAGGGGTAAGATCGGTTGTAGGACATCATTTTTAAAAGGAACGTTGCTGGGTTTGCTGGTGTTGATGTTGGGAGGATTACTTCAATCGAGTTGGGGGCAATCGTCCTTTCCGGTGCGCACCCGATGGGTGTCTCCAACCAATCAGAAACCGTTAAGCTTTCGGGAATGGAAAGCCCGCTGGGAAGCCCGGCCCCATCCGGTGGGAGGAGAGGTGGTTTACCGCTCTCCGGGATTGGTGACGACCCACCGTGACTCTTTTACCTTCGGACAGGATTATCTTTACTACAAAGCGTTTGTTATGCACCAGAATATGACTCTTTGCGAGGACCTGCCGCCTACGGCTTCCTTCATTGTAATGCTCAATGGAGACGATAGCCGCATTTTAACGGAGGAAGCACCGCGCTGGTCGTTTGGTGATCCCAATATTAGCGGATTGGGCTGGTTCGGGGTTGAATTGGGAAATTTTAATAATCCCGCGGTTGCTGTTCACGATTCTTTTACCTTTGTGTTTACCTGCTACAACGAACAGATAGGATACGAGCAGGGTACCCTCACCGATTCGGTTCAGGCTATTCCTCTCCCTCCGGCTTTTCCTCAAACTCTATATTTACAGGGAGGGAATATCCCCTTACCACCGAAGAACATCCGTCTTTCCCGACAGAACGGCGCGATTCGCCTGTGCTGGAAGCAGGAGCCCGGTTACAGCTATTTAATTTACCGCCGCAATTTGAATGACACCCTGGCGCTGCATTTCCCCCGGGGACAGTTTGAAAAAATTGCCGAGAATGTGGTGGATTCGGTGTATTGGGATACTTCCATCGACACCACCCAGATTTACGGTTATATTTTGTTCAGCAAGAGGCTGGGAAGCGGCGAGGTAAGCGGGCATTCTCCGGAAGTCCGGGAAGAGGTACAGCTCCCTGAAGTGCGGGCGATATTGGTGCAGCCTACCCTGTATTCCGGAATTGCCAGTCGGGTGCAGGAACTAGTGACGGATTGGGAGTCAGAAGGTGCCCAGGTGGTGGTGTACAGCATGCAGTTTGCTTCGCCAACCGCCCTGCGCGATACTCTGCGGCACATTCCGGGACTTACCGGGGCGTTGCTCATCGGGGATTTCCCCGTACCCTGGTATCAGGTGTGCGAAGATAGCGGGCAGCATTATCAGGAATTCCCCTGCGATTTGTTTTTTATGGACCTGGACGGTATCTGGCAGGATAATTACCATTATGTTACCAATGTGGGAATGGTTCCCGGAGGTGATGGAATTTACGATACACACACTGCCAATTTCCCTCGCCAGAGTGAGAAGCCCGAGATTGTAGTGGGGCGGATTACGCCCACGCCGGGTATGGGTCCGGCAGAAGAGGTAATTAATTTCTACCTGGAAAAACTGCACCAGTATCGCCACGACCTCGGTGGTATTCGACAGAATTTTCGAGCTCTGGCTTTTCCCGATGACGACTGGCACGAATGGGGCGACATGCTGGCTTACAATTACATCAATCAGGTGTATCCGGAAGTGATTTCCATTTCCAACCAGAATCAGACCACGGCCAGTAACTACGAAGCCCGGCTGGATGATCATTTCAGCTTGATCCACGTGTGGGTGCATTCCTGGCCCCAGGGACATTCCTTTAAAATTAACAACGGAACCGCCTGGGATCCTTTTTATAACTATCAGATTCTCCCTGCAAATACCAATGCTAATTTCTTTCAACTGTTTGCCTGCGGAAATTGTCGTTACGTAGAGGATTTGAATTGTGGCGCCATTTACACTTTGCAAACTGTGGCAGGAATTAATGCCATCGGAACCACCCATAGCGGGGGAATGCTGCATTACGATTATTTTTACCAGCAATTGGCGCAGGGAATGGCGTTTGGGGAAGCGTTTTTGCGTACATTTCAGTTCGTGGGGAAACACGGTTTTTCTTCGGATATGAAAGGCTGGTACTATGGGCTCACTTTCTTAGGGGATCCCTTTGTGGTTCCCGAAGCACCCGGCGCCACTCCCATTGTGCTAAAAGAACCTCTCCATCTTTCTCCTGATTTTCGACTGGTGAATTATCCCAATCCCTTTAATAATGGTACCCAGATTGAGTTTACTGTTTCAGGGACAGGCAAAATTGTTTTGCAAATCTACGATCTTTTGGGGCGGGAAGTTCGTTCTCTTCATTTTACCGGGTATTCTCCGGATAAAATCCGCTGGTATTGGGATGGGACGGATGCCCACGGAAATCCCGTAGCGGGGGGTGTGTACTGGTGTGTTTTAAAATCCAGAGGCAAAGTGCAAGCGGCGCAAAAAATGGTGTATCTTAAGTAATGATGGGAAATAAATACTACATTGTTGCACTCTTTTTGTTGCTGGGCGGGGTTTCTTCTTCGCTTCAAGCTCATGGTTATGTGTTTGCCAGATCCAATGAGGAAATGCGCGACGATATCAAAATTTTGCTGGGACCGGCTCAAATGATTCTGGAGTATCAGGCGGTGTATCAGGGACAGATTGCTCCCCATGTGCGCTTGATGATGGATAAGAATCAGGATAATTTTTTATTCCCGAATGAGGTGGAGCAGTTCGTAAGGTTTTTTGTTCAGGATTTCAACCGGCAGCACCGGGAACATTTTGTGGAGATAAACGGGCAATTTGTCTCTTTTCATCTGGATTCCCTGGCGTTTCCGGGAATTGAAGCGGATTCGCTTCTGGCGCCACTCAAAGTGTTTGTACGGCTCCACATTGAAGGTTACAATCTCCCTGATGGGAAAAATCAGTTGCACATCGATCCCCGCTTTTTTTTCCTGGTTGGGGACCACTTCATTCGGCTGGCAAAACAGTACGTGGCGTTTACCGAGGAACAGGAGGCTAAAATCGGCCGTTATTTACAGATTGAGCTTTATGGGAGTCGTTCGCTTCGTTTTACCCGCACCTTTCCGGGACGTATTCGCCGGAACAAAAAATCGATTTACATTTACGGGGTGTTTTACGATCAGAACCTGAAGAAATTGCATCAG
>JALWDQ010000036.1:0-14941 GCA_027039625.1 Calditrichia bacterium
TGAAAGGTCATGGAAGCGATTCGTATTCATAAGGTCGTTGAGAAGGATGGTGAAATCCTTGTTAAAGGTTTGCCCTGTAAGAAAGGGCAACGTGTGGAGATGATTTTATTGATGGAACCCTCAACTATGTCTGGACGTTATTTGACAGCTCAGAAGCTGCGTCATTCTGGATTGATTGGGCTCTGGAAGGATCGTGAGGATATTAAAGACAGTGCCTCCTATGCACGTCAATTACGAGAACAAGCACAGAGACGCCGAGGGTAAGAGATGATCCTACTGGATACCGATGTGATGATAGACCTTTTACGCCAATACCCACCTTCAGTGGATTGGTTGAATTCCCTTGGGGAAGAGGAGATCATTCTGCCTGGATTCGTGGTCATGGAACTGATTCAGGGGTGTAGAGACAAGACAGAGCAAGAGAAGGTGGAAAGGGTACTGGGAGCCTACGGGGTGGTTTGGCCTTCACCAGAGACATGTGATAAAGCATTATCGTTATTTACCCGCTACCATCTCAGTCATGGGCTTGGGATTCTTGATGCTCTAATTGGTCAAATGGCCTTGTCTCTGGATTTGCCTTTATACACTTTTAACCAGAAGCATTATGCGCCTATACCTGACTTGAAAACTGTGCAACCCTATGATAAAATTTCTCAATGATAAGCAGCTGAAACGTCGTCTAACATGGTGTATGCGGTTCGCCTTCGTTCACCCAAATGCTCGGCTTCATTTTCCACTTCGCATACTTGCAATACGTTAAGCGCGATGCCAAGCCCAACTAGAAATGTGAGGTGAAATGAGATGGTTACTCGGACAACATTAAAGCATTTGGAACAACAAATAACTCGGCTGTCAATGCGTGATAAACTTAAACTGATAACTTGCATCTCCGAGCGGCTAAATTTTACACCGCTGGATATAGAAAAAAAGGGAACGATTCCGAGGCATGGCACGGCAATTGCCCCGTGATGCCAGATATTGAAAGGTATCATCTCAATTGAACCGCCCCTCCTCGGAATATGAAGTCGAGAGTGTATTGCAGCGCCGTTTTTACTCTGGACACACAACAATGACAGGGATAGATGAAAACACCCGTGATGAGTTATGTTGATTATATTCGGAGTGCTGGGTGGGTGGAATGTATTTAATTGCGGCTTTTTCTGAATTATCGGATGAGTTCAATAATTAGGAAGCGTAAGAGTACCAATAAAAATTACGAAATTTGACATTTTTATAAAAAAGATATAACCACAAAAAAATTATAATCAATATATATACCATAGGAAATTTAAGTTATTTAATATGAAATGGGCGAATAAAAAGGTGCCCCGATCAGAAATTTTCTTGACATTTCTGGGAAATAATCCTATAATTCAAATTAATTTTTATGCTGTAGTGAGAGCCATGTTAAATCGTTCCGTTCTTTTACTGAATCAAAATTACGAACCATTGACCATTTGTAATGTCAGGCGTGCCATTCGGCTCATTTTTATGGGAAAGGCGGAAATGGTGGAAAAGAATTCCGGGTGGATACACACCGTGAGCCAGGAATTCCCCATCCCCAGCGTGATTCGTCTTTCCCGCTTCATCAAAGTACCGCGCAAGCGCATTCAACTGAATCGGCGAAACTTGCTCATCCGGGATGATTACACCTGCCAGTACTGCGGACGGAAAACCCATCCCTTAACCATCGACCATGTTATTCCCAAGCAGTACGGAGGTAAAGATACCTGGGAAAATCTGGTAGTTGCCTGCCTGGCCTGTAACCATAAAAAAGCCAATCGCACCCCGGAGCAAGCCGGGATGAAATTGATTAAACAGCCCCGGAAACCTCATTATTTTTTCTACTTGCAAAAAATAATTGGAGTAAAAGACGAGCACTGGAAACCCTACCTCTTTATAAAAGAATGAGCAATCTGGTACAGTTTAAAGTACCCCATTTAACGATTTGATATTAAACGAATTATGTGTTCAGGAACACTTTGTATATCAAACCAAATTTTTATTTTGTAGCTTTCCATCCCGTAGAAATTAGTTTATATTGATGCGTTTTTTGAATGCGGAATGAGGTATGAAGTATGTTAAATATTCAGGGAAAACGCATACTTAGCGGAATTCAACCATCCGGTGCATTGCACATCGGAAATTATTTTGGTGCAATTCGCCAGCATATTGCTTTGCAGGAGGGGAACGATTGTTTCTACTTCGTGGCGAATTATCATGCGCTTACCACTATTCAGGAGAAAAAGAAGTTAGAGGAAGCAACCTTCCAGGTGGCGCTGGATTATCTGGCTCTGGGATTGGATCCCCAGAAAGCCACCCTCTTCATCCAGAGCGATGTACCCGAGGTTACCGAACTGGCCTGGATTTTATCCAACGTAACCCCCATGGGCTTGCTGGAGCGCGCTCATTCTTACAAGGACAAGCTGGCCAAAGGCATTTCCCCCAATCACGGATTGTTTGCTTATCCGGTGCTGATGGCAGCAGATATTTTGATTTACGATTCCGAGTTGGTTCCAGTGGGCAAAGACCAGAAACAACACCTGGAAATGACCCGCGATATGGCCATTAAATTTAACAACATTTTCGGAGAAACTTTTGTCATTCCTCAGGATTTGATAATGCCCGAGGTAGCCGTGGTGCCGGGGATCGACGGACAAAAGATGAGCAAAAGTTACGGAAATACCATCGAGATTTTTCTGGATTACAAAGCATTGAAGAAGAAAGTGATGAGCATCGTCACCGATTCCACTCCCCTGGAAGCACCGAAAGATCCGGATAAATCCAATGTTTACAAGCTGTACCGGTTGTTTGCTACTCCGGAGGAAGATCGGGCGATGCGGGAGAAACTTCTGGCAGGCGGGTACGGCTACGGCCATGCCAAAAAGGAATTGATTGAAAAAATCTGGACATATTTCGAAGCTGCCCGCCAGCGACGTGAAGAATTGCAAAAAAATCCGGATTATGTTCGGGAAGTACTCCATCGGGGTGCCGAACGTGCCCGGGAAAAAGCTGCCGAAGTGATGCAACGTGTACGCGACCACGCCGGTATTCTGCGCTTCCGACCCTGAACATTCGGCAGGAAAACAAACCACTTATTTTAATACATCGTCGGTATATATGCCTTATAAAATTAAACTGCCAATTTTCGAAGGTCCTTTTGATTTACTCCTTTACCTGATCAAGAAAAACGAAATCGATATTTACGATATTCCCATTGCTGAAATAATTCGGCAATATCTGGAATATCTGGAACTGATGCAGATTCTGGATCTGGATGTAGCAGGTGAATTTATTGAAATGGTGGCAACGTTAATGCTCATTAAAGCACGTATGCTATTACCCCAGTACGATGAGAATGGCGAGGAGATTATCGAAGACCCCCGCAGCGATCTGGTAGCTCAACTTCTGGAATATCAGCAGTTTAAGGAAGCGGGACGGAAATTGGGCGAAATGGAGCGCTGGAATCGCAAATTCTTCCCACGGGCGGTTCCGGTAGAACATTTTCAGAAAAAGAAAACACCGGAAGAACTGGAGTGGGAAGATGTTTCCCTGTTCGACTTGCTCACTGCATTTAAACGCGCGCTGGAATCCATGCCCAAAGTACGGGTGCATCAGGTAAATGTGATTAAAGTAACCATGGAAGATCAGGTGCGGTTTCTTTTCCGGGAAATCGGTAACCGCCCATACGCTCTGTTTGGCGAAATTGTCCGCAAATTAGCCTCCCGGCTGGAACTCATTGTAACATTCATGGCCATCTTGGATTTGCTCCGATTGGGATTCCTTTCTGCAAAGCAGTCGGAGATTTTTGGTGAAATACGCCTGGTTCCTTTGCAACCGCTGGAATTTTCGAAATACCTTGTTATTCGAGACAGCCACTCTTTAACCGCATCCGAAAAAGCAGAAATTGCCTCGGGCCAGGCGGAAAGTTCAAAATTAAACGCGCACTAACTGAATTGGCAATGATGGACAAAAACAGGAAACCGAAAACGATTCCAATTGCTGAAGAGAAGAAACCGTACGTGGCGATTGTGGAAGCGTTAATTTTTAGCTCCGACACACCCATTACCACCCAGCGTATTCGGGAAATTTTAACCAATCTTTCTGGTAAAGATATCCAAAGCTTTGTGGCTTACCTGAATGCCCGCTACGAGGATGAGGGGCGAAGTTTTCGCATTCGGGAAATTGCCGGTGGCTACCAGATGTTTACTCTGCCGGAGTTTTCGGCGTATGTGGAAAAGCTGTACGAGAGCAAGCAGCGAAACCGTTTAAGTGCCAAAGCTCTGGAAACCCTGGCCATCATTGCCTACAAGCAACCCATTACCCGCCACGAAATTGAGGAGATTCGCGGGGTAAACGTGGATGGAGTGGTGCGCACGCTGCTGGCGCGCAACCTGATTACCATTGCCGGACGAGCCGAAGCGCCAGGTAGTCCCTTCCTGTATAAAACCACCAAAAAATTCCTGGAATATTTCGGATTAAAATCGCTGTCGGATTTACCGCGCCTAAAGGAAATTGATGAATTGATTGAAGTAGAAGATAGAAGCAGTCCTTTTCATGAACAAATTATAAAAGAAATATCGCCGTCGGTTTTGGGGATAAAAGTGACGGTGAATGGGGATAACGGAATAACAAAGATTGTGGGTAATGGAAAAGAAAAAAAGAACAATTCGACTTAACCGATATCTGGCGATGTGCGGAATCGGTTCTCGGAGGAAATGTGATGCGTACATCGCAGAGGGACTTGTAGAGGTAAACGGAGAAGTGATTCAATACATGGGGGCGCAGGTCGATCCCGAACGGGATGTGGTTAAATTCAAAGGCAAAGCGGTTCGCCCCGTAAAAAACTTTGTGTACATTTTGTTGAATAAACCGCTGAGGGTGGTTACGGCGGTTTCGGACGACCGGCACCGTAAAACGGTGGTGGATTTAATCGGCATCGATGAGCGCATTTTTCCCGTGGGACGGCTGGATTACAACACCACCGGCGCATTGTTGCTCACCAACGATGGCGATCTGGCCTACGTGTTGGCGCATCCCCGCTTCGAGGTGCGCAAGATTTACCGGGTGTTACTGGATAAAAAGATTCGGGCCATCGATCTGTACCGCTGCGAACATGGGCTGGAGCTGGACGGGAAAACCACCGCCCCCTGCAAAATCAAAGAACTGCGCATCATCGATAACGGTAGCTATCTGGAAGTGGAACTGCACGAAGGACGAAATCGGCAGATTCGCCGCATGTTCGAGATGTTGGGATATCGGGTGCGCGAACTCCATCGGGTGGAATTTGCCGGACTGCGGGTTACGGATATGCGAGAGGGGCAGTGGCGCTTGCTCACCCGGGAGGAAATCCAGCAACTTAAAGAAATGGTAAAGAACAAAAAATTTCTGGTTCAAGGAAAAGATAATGGATTCGGAAAAAAAGATAAAAATAGCCATTGATGGACCGGCAGCCAGCGGGAAGAGCACCACAGCGCGGGAAGTTGCCAATCGCCTGAATTACACCTACATCGACAGCGGTGCCATGTACCGTGCCGTAACCCTGAAAGCATTGCAGGAAAATGTACCGGTAACCGATGAGCAGCGGGTAGCAAAGCTGGCCGAAAAATTGAAGATTTCTTTCGGCTCTCATCCGGCGAAAACCATTATTTATATGGACGGAGAGGACGTTTCCGATGCCATTCGAACTCCCCGGATTGATAAAAACATTAGCCCGGTAGCAGCAAATCCCCGAGTGCGCGAAATTCTGGTGCGCAAACAGCAGGAATTAGGACGCCTTGGTGGGGTGGTGATGGACGGACGGGATATTGGTACCGTGGTTTTCCCCGATGCCGAACTGAAGATTTACCTGGTTGCCAGCGTGGAAGAACGGGCTCGCCGCCGTCTGAAGGAGTTGCAGCAAAAGGGACAGTCCTTGCCGCTGGAAGAGATTATGGACGATATCCGCTACCGAGATGCTCAGGATATGGGGCGCAAACATGGACCGTTGCGCAAAGCCCCCGATGCGGTGGAAATCGATACCACCCACCTCACCATCGACCAGCAGGTGGAAAAAATTGTAACGCTGGCACAACAAATTATTCGGGACCCGTAGTTCCCTCTTTTTCCCCATTACGGAACAATTATCATCTTGACTCATTTTTAATTATTCCATATATTTAGATAATTTAAACTGTGGAGGTGCCACGGCGTAAATAGATTGTTACGGTTGATTGTAAGGCTTAATTAAGTTCGAAAAAAAGGATTTGTAATATTTTGCGGCTTAATCTTTTTCACCTTACGCTGTGGCTTGTAATCGGCCTTATAGGGATAAGTGCGGCCAGCGGGGTCGGTTTCCATCCGCCGGAACAGCCTCCCGGTACGGTTCCGCTGTTCGAAAAACAGTATCCGGGATTATCCCATTTCTTCGTCGATTCCACCATCTTTCAATCCCCATTTAGCAGATTCAAACGCACGGTGCGGCTGGATAGTAGCCAGACTCGAATCGAAATTCGGGAATTGCTGTACGATCGGGATTACCGACTGCCCGCGATGGTAGATCTGGAATATTACGTGCGGCAACGTTTGGCGTTCGACAACCGGGTGAATTTCATTAAAACAGTGCTGAAAAATTTACAGGTACGGCAAACGGGTGGTGGCGGAGGAATTGAGCTCAACATTCCGGTGCGCATTAAAAGTAAAGCGTTTAAACGCATTTTTGGAGGCGATAAAGTCGGTTTAACGGTGACTGGGAATATTTCCTTCGAGCTGGCGGGACGTACCGAAAACCGCGAAGGCTCGGCGGTAACCTCCTTCGAGCAGCGCAACAACTTCAGTCCCCGCTTTAAACAAACCCAGCAATTTCAGGTAGAAGGACGCGTGGGCGATAAGGTCAGTGTGAAAGTGGATCAGAACAGCGAAGCCACTTTCGACCTGGAAAATACCCTGCGCCTCACCTACACCGGTGACGAAGATGAAATCATTCAATCCATCGAAGCCGGAAATGTGAACTTAAGCCTTCCCAGTACAAATTATGTTTCCACCTCTTCAAAACATCAGGGATTGTTCGGTTTAAAAACCCGGATGCAACTGGGGAATTTAAGCTTTGTGGGAATTGCCAGCCTGGAGCGTGGGCAAAAGCAGAAAATCACCAAAACCGGAAAATCTGAAGAGAATGTGTTTCGTTTGAAGGATACTGAATACGTGCGCAATCGCTTCTTTTTTGTGGACGAAATTTACGCCGATCATTTTGAATCTGGTTATGATCCCAGAACTATGATGTGGCAACCGATAGGTGGTGGGGATGCTTATAAGATTGCCCAACTGGATGTCTGGATTAAAGTTAAAAATACCGGTGAAGATGCTCGGGAGGGCTGGGCTGTACTTGATCCCGATTCCGTCAATCCGGATTCCCTCGATAATCTGGTCCCCATCCCCGGCAAAATCCAACACGCCTATTTTAAACGGCTGGAATTGTACAAGGATTACAGTTACGATGAATACCGGGGATTTTTCTGGCTAAACCAGAATGTGGATGAACAGGATATTGTCGGTGTTGCTTACAAAACATATGGCGGTATTCAGAAAGGAATGCTTTTTAACGAAATAGGGGATTCCACCGTCGTTTTGCTGAAACTGGTAAAACCGGAAGCAGCCAAACCGGACTATAAGGAGACCTGGAAGCTGGCCATGCGCAATGTGTATAATCTGGGGGCTTCTCAGATTAAACAAGATGGGTTCGACGTAAAGATTCTTTACACTAAAACCGGAGAAAACGTGGATGTTCAGCCCGAAGGGGAGAAAAAAACGTTCATCTACTTAATGGGGCTAGACCGACTGGATGAACAGGGCAATTTTGTAGATGGTGGAGATAAAAAAGTGGATGTTGGCAACGGCAATATTTTTAAATTGGACGCCGGTTATCTCATTTTCCCCTCTCTGCAACCTTTTGCACCTCCAGACTCTAGTGCTTTTAAAATTCACAAAAGTTTGTATGTAAATATTTACAATATTAAAGACCGTAGTCAGGAGGAGAGGGAGCATAAATTCGATATCGAGATTACTACCAGTTCTGCTTCTACCACATTTAATTTGGGATTTAATGTGCTGGAAGGTTCGGAGGTGGTGCGCTTGAATGGGCGGGAACTGGTGAAGGATAAGGATTACATCATTGATTATTTTGGTGGTACGCTGCAGATTCTGGCGCCGGAAGCCCGCCGGGCCGATGCCAATGTGGAAATTGAATACGAACGTGGGAATCTTTTCCAGCTGGATAAAAAGACTTTGCTGGGTGGGCGTATGGAGTACGACCTGGGCGATCGGGGATTCATTGGTGCCACGGCGTTGTATCTGAATAAAAGTACGTTGGATCAGCGGGTACGCCTGGGGCAGGAACCGTTACGCAATTTTGTATGGGATGTGAATACCGCACTGGATTTTAAACCCAACATCATTACCAAAATGTTGGACAAACTCCCCATTGTGGAAACCTCTGCCGAAACAAAGCTGCACATCGAAGCGGAATATGCCGAGGTTAAACCCAATCCCAATACCTTTAACGAGAAAAAATTGGGTGAGAATAAAGGGGTTGCCTACATTGATGACTTTGAGGGGAGCCAGCGCAAAACCCCGTTGGGAATCATCTACAAAACCTGGAGTCCGGCTTCGGTTCCGGTGAGATTTCGCATCCCGGAAAAAGGGATTGCTTACGACATTGATGTAAGTGATGACGAGATGATGTATAAAATGGACCGAAGCCGGGTGCACATGTTCTGGTTTAACCCTTTCAATCAGGTACCAATTAAGGACATCTGGCCCAATAAAGATGTGAACGCCCAGACGGGAACCACCACCAATGTACTGGTGCTGCAATGGAAGAACGATAGCATTCCGGATAGCCTGGCCTGGGATGGCATTATGCGTTCCACTATTAATTTCCCGGATCAGAATAAAACCAAGTTCATTGAATTGTGGGTCAAAGGAGATGTCGGGCAGATTAATATCGACATCGGACGAATTAGCGAGGATTTCTACATCCGGGAAAATACATACAATCATCAGGGGAGAAGCTCTTTACGCAATTTGAACACTGAAGATACGAATCTGAATGGATTGCTGGATGAAGGCGAAGACGTGGGATTGGATGGTGTACCCGATGGGCATCCCAATGATGATCCCTTCGATAATTGGCGACCACCACTGGAAACCAGTCCCCATTTTTTAATGATAAACGGTACCGAAGGAAACGGACAGGCTAAAGGTGCCAAGTATCCCGATACCGAAGACCTGGATGGAAGTGGTGAAGTCAACCTTACCAATGAATATTTTACCTATTCGTTTAACCTGGCAGATTCCACCAGTCCTTATATTCAGGGAAGTACTCCCAAGGGATGGCGACTGTTTCGCATTCCCATTCGAGCCTACGATCCAGAATTGGTGGTGGGGCAGCCGGATACCAATTTCCGGGAAATATTTTATGTGCGCCTCTGGATAAACGATTTACCCATGGATGGGCAATACCATACTATCCAGATTGCCACTTTCGATTTTGTGGGAAATGAGTGGGAAGAAATTGGCATGGCCGAAAGTGAAGATGCTCCTTTTGTTCGGAACGATTCCCTGTTTAGTATTGCTGTTTACAACACCGAAGAGAATGCTGACGAAGTGGCAGGTGGTCCGGAAGCGTACCATTCGCCGCCCAATGTGACGGGAATTCGAGACCGCATCACCAAAGCCATGAGTAAAGAACAATCTCTGGTACTGCAATTGCGCTATTTACCACCCGGTGGAATTGCCGAAGCTAACAAACAATTACACGAAAATATGAATCTGATTTTTTACAAACGTTTGAAACTATTTGTTCATGGCGATCGCAACCTGCCCGATCAGGATTCGCCACTGGAATTTTTCCTGCGTTTTGGTTTCACCGAAAGCATTTATTACGAAATAGGCGGAAAGGTGTACCCGCATTGGGATTCCCGCAACCATCTGGATGTAATTCTGGACGAATTAGCCAAAACGAAATTAGAGAAATATTTCACAGGAGATTCCATTGATGGTCAACCGGTATATTTCCGGCGCGATCCCCATAACCCGGAAAAATATTTCAAAGTGGTAGGAAAACCTTCCTTACGGAAAATCAATTTCATGATCATTGGTGCCCGCAATGTCGGTGACTTGACCCTTACCAACACCGAAATCTGGATTGATGAGTTGCGCGTAACCGATGTGGAGCGGGATAAAGGCCGGGCCATGCGTTTGCTGGGTGACCTCACCATCGCCGATGTGGGAAATGTGCGTGCCCAGTGGGAAGTGGTGGATTCGGATTTCCGTCGCATCGAAGACCAGTTCGGTTCCGGAAGCACCATGGAACGGCAGCAGTATCGGGCGGGGCTGAAATTACACAAATTTCTGCCCTCTTCCTGGGGATTTCAGATTCCTTTAACCGGAAGCTATGTGCGTTCCCGGAAAATTCCTAAATATTATTATAACAGCGACCAGCTTACCCTTTACAAACCCCGCACCATCCAGGACCGAGTAAAACAATTTTTTGGACTTGGTGAACTGGACCCCGAGCTGGAAAAGAACAGTACCATTTCCGAGCAAAAATCGCTGGGACTTACTTTTAAGCGGCGAAGTACACCCCGCTCCCCCTGGTACCTGCGCTATACTATCGACCTGTTTACCCTGGATATGGATTGGAGTCGTAAACATTCCAGTGATCCCCTGAACTTGCTCAATGACCTGGAATCGTTAAGTGCCCAGTTGCAAGCCAGTGTACCGTTTGGGAAGAATAATTTTATCAAACCGTTTAGCTGGTTGGGGAACGGTCCCATTGTTCGGGCACTTTCTACGCAAAAATTGTATTACACTCCCAGCAGCCTTTCTGCCAATATCTCAATTCGGGATAACGAAGAAGTCAAACAAGCCCGGCTGGAAGAAAAAGCAACTCGGGTTACCCGAACCAATTCATCTCGCTCGGTAAGTCTGGGATACACTTTGTTTCCCAGTATCACTTTCAACTACAAGAGGGACTACCAATCCGATGCTACTCCCAAAGGATATCGGGCAAAGGAATTGATCGAAGCTATTTTCACGCAGGGAGATTTTGGTATCGATAAAGTGATTAATCAGAATTTTGGTGTTAATTATATGCCCCAAATTGCTTCCTGGTTATCGCCCAGTTTTAAGTACAATTCAAATTTTAACTACAATTTTAATAATTTTAAATTAAACGAACGTTATTCTAATCTACAGGTAAGCCGTCAGATAGGAGTAAGTCTGAAGCCCTCTATGCTTGCCAATAAAATTTATAATCCGTTAAAGAGTAAACTTAAGCGTCGCACCTCGCAGCGTCGAACAACCAGCCGCGGAGGTCCCAGGCGAGGTGGACAGCCCACACCTCCCGGGAAAAAAGGTGAAAAATCCGCCGGAGAAGCGGACGAGGGTGTCCCCGAAAAAGCCCAGCTCGAAAAACCCGGAGCTATTCCCGGGAAGAAAGCAGCACCCAAAGAAAAAAAGAATGTACTGGGGCCTGTGTTTCGCGCCATTAACCCCTTGATGCTGGTGTGGCGGTTTTTTGATGCCTGGAAATCCATTAGCCTGGATTACCAGCTCCGCGATAACTATTCCCATTTCAACATCGACGGGTTACCCACCTGGGAATACCAATTTGGTTTTTCACCCAATCCCGGAGTGGGTACCGATACCACACACGGCAAAATTCCCCGTTTGCCTACTCTGAAAAATACCAAAATGATTAATGGGAGTATGAGTTTTGATTTGATAAAAAATCTGTCCACTTCCTTTAAATACAATTACAATCGGGATTTTAACGACAATAATCAGCAGAAAACGGAAAATGTTGCCTCCACCTATTTCTTTATGGGAGATGATCCCGAAGCCAATCGCAAGCCCTGGATGCAGTTTATCCCGGATTGGCAATTACGCCTTACCGGGCTGGAGAAATTGTTCCTTTTCAAACGATTTGCTAATTCCATTCAGGTGGAACATGCGCGTTCCGGGAAATTTACCGAGAGCAACCGCTACGACGAACAGGGGAAAACACGTGATAACTGGAGCTATTCCAATAATTTTGCTCCGCTTTTTGGGATGACTGTGAACACAAAATGGGGTGTCACCGGGAATATCCGCTATACGAAATCCATAAACTATAATTACACCGCTACCGGTGAAGATAGTAAAAGCATCCGCTCCGGGCTGGATATTACCCTCTCTTATTCTCGTTCCACCGGTTTTCGCATCCCGCTTCCTTTCTTACGGAAGAAACGCCTGAAAAACGAGATGCAGTTTAGTCTTACTTTTAATAGTACCAGCGATATTAACTGGGCACGGCGGCCATCCATCGGGCAATTTGACTATGAGGAACAGGCGCGCAATAAATCCCTGAAGATTAAACCATCGGTAACCTATCGCTTTAGCCAGAAGGTAAACGGAAGCATGTTTTTTGAACGGTCGGTAACAGAAAACAAACGCACCGGAAAGTATTCCTATTCCGAATTTGGAATTAATGTGAATATAGCCATTCGTTAACGAAATAGAAAAAGCTCTGGAATCGAGTTCCGGGAGTATCTAATTTGAAATTTGAACCATAAACCGGGTAAAAGGTTAAACACAGGATGAAAACCTACATTGCAATATTGGTGCTGTTGGTGAGTGTGGTTCTGGGATGGGGCCAGGAAGGGTTTGATGGAAAACGGGCGTTTCAGTGGCTGGTACGCCAAACCCAATTGGGACCGCGCAATCCCGGTTCTCCCGGCCACGCAGCCTGCCTGAAGATGTTAACGGAAGAGTTAAGCCGCTATGCCGATCAGGTAAAAACGCAACCCTTTACTTTTTATGACAATCAGATTTCCTCTACCTTTACCATGTACAATATTATTGCTTCTTTTCAGCAGGATAATCCCTCGCGGATCATGCTGTGCGCCCACTGGGATACGCGTCCCCGTGCCGACCGGGATAAACCGGAAAATCGTCAGAAACCCATCCTGGGAGCTAACGATGGTGCCAGTGGTGTAGCGGTGTTGCTGGAGCTGGCGCGCCTTTTACCCGAACTGAATCCGGAGGTGGGCGTGGATATTGTACTTTTTGATGGTGAAGACTACGGGCGGGAAGGACATCTGGAGTATTATTGCCTGGGGTCGCGCTATTTTACCCGCAACAACAACCAGTATTTCCCACGGTTTGCCATTTTGTTGGATATGATTGGGGACAAAGAACTGGAAATACCCATTGAAGGATACTCTCGGGATTACGCTCCCGATGTGGTGGAACTGGTATGGAATACCGCCGAAGAATTGGGTTACACGCAATTCTCCAGACGATTTCAGGGATATGTCTTCGACGACCACGTGATTTTAAACCAGGGGGGCATCCCTGCCATCGACCTGATCGATTTTGCTTATCCGGATCTGTCGAACCGCTACTGGCATACTTTACAGGATACGCCGGATAAATGCTCGCCCAATAGCTTACAGGCTGTGGGTGATGTTCTGGTGGAGGTTCTGAAAAAATTAACACCGTAGAATGTTCCCTTGGAAAGGAAGGAAAGCTAATTATAAGGAAAAGTGAATAGAAGAGTTAGTGGAGCGGGAAAGTGATAGATGTAACCTAGAATTTGTTAGAAGTAATGGAACTGGAGTTATGATAAGATTAAACTTTATAATATTCCTTTATTAATTTAAATTTAAAATGATACAATGATGAATTTAAAGGATGAATGAAAATGGATTCGAATCCATTAGCAGAAGTTTTTGGTTATCCCATAAATAATAACAGTAATCTTGCTGAAACACATAGAAGAAATAGAATATGTCCTTTTCATAACAAAGTAGCATCTTGCACTAAGAATAGTGCCAAAAATCCTTTGGGAGTATGTAGTATTTTTCATGAATCAAAACCGGTTATAACTTGCCCAATTCGATTTACTGAAAATTGGGATTTTATGATACATTCCTCTGAGTTCTTTTTTGAAAAAGAGGCAAAATGGACATCTTTAAGGGAGGTACGACTTAATGATAAATATGGAAAAGTTGCAGGAAATATAGATTATGTTCTTGTTTCTTATGATGATTCTGGACATATAACTGATTTTGGTGCTATTGAAATCCAGGCAGTATATATTTCAGGAAACATTACGGAACCCTTTGAACAATATATGAAAAATAGAGAAGAGAATTTAACATTTAGTTGGGAAAAATCTCCAAGACCAGATTATCTATCTTCCTCCAGAAAACGATTAGCGCCACAGTTAATTTATAAAGGTGGAATATTAAAACATTGGAATAAGAAGCAAGTCGTAGTACTTCAAAAAAGCTTCTTTAATACTCTGCCAGAATTACCTACTGTGGATGATCCCAAAAGTGCCGACATAATGTGGTTGATTTATGATATGGAAAATAATGCAAAAGAAAAATTGTTTGAGTTAAAATTAAAAGAGAAGGTGTTTACAGAATTTACTCCTGCTTTAAATAAAATAACAACTCCGGAGCCGGGAGAAATATCTGAATTTTTAGGCAAATTGCAAAGAAAACTGGATGAAATTTTGCCGCAGATTTCTCCTGATGCTCCTATTTTAACAGATGAAAAATTAACTTAATTTAGTTATGAGACAATTAGATTTATTTGAAAAAGAAATAATATTGAAAGCTCCAAATATTTCAAGAGTACCTAAATATAGCCCGCTTAGATATCCTGGCGGTAAAACATGGCTTTACCCTTTTGCAAAAAAGTGGTTGTTAAGACATCACGATAAAATATTATATGAGTTATTTGCCGGTGGAGCAAGTGTTGGTTTGACTGCAGGAATCGAGAATTTAGTAAAGCATGTTTTTTTAATTGAACTTGATGAAGATATTTATTCTATCTGGAAAACGATACTAAGTGATGATGCAATTTGGTTATCGGAGCAAATATTAAATTTAGAATTGAAAGAGATTAATAT
>JALWDQ010000036.1:14951-18411 GCA_027039625.1 Calditrichia bacterium
AAATTTAATAATTGAAAACAAAGTTAAGGATCTAAAACATAGAGCTCTCGCAACAATAGTATTAAACCGGATAAACCATGGGGGAATCTTAGCAAATGGGAGTGGGAGAATTAAGTATGGGGAAAATGGTAAAGGAATAAAATCAAGGTGGTATCCCAAAACATTGTATAATAGAATTATTTTAATAAATTCTCATAAAGAAAAGTTTACTGCGCTTAACGAAGATGCGTTAAAAGTGCTATCTACTAATATTGAAAATGATGAACTTATATTTTTTATTGATCCGCCCTATTTATCAGCTGGAAAACGATTATATAAACATTCGGTTATAAATCATGAAAGACTTTTCGAATTGTGTAGTAAAGTAAAAGGTGATTTTTTAATGACTTATGATATGACTGAAGAAATTATCAATTTAGCAAAAAAATTTGGTTTTAAGTTTCAAAAGATTTTAATGCAAACAACCCATCTTATCAAAAAATATGAGTTATTGATAAGTAAAGATTTTTCGTGGTTATAAAAAATACTACCAGTTCAATTAGAAGGAAGTTAACCATGCCTCTATTGTAGTTCTGGTATTATAGAACCAAGATCGAAGGATTTGGGCCTTTCTGATAAATGAGAGATTTTATGTATGTGAAATTGGTGAATTTTTATGATAATGAAGAAAGATACATCCCGGTATTTACAGGTACGGTTGGAATTGAAAGGGTTCGATCCGGAACTGCTCTCCGGGATATTGTTTCAGCATGGTTGCCTGGGGATTGAAGAACTGAACGACAGCATCTGGTTTGTGTATTTTCCGGAAGATTTGGATTCGGCAGAGATGAGCCGTTTACTCAATAGTTTGCGGAAGGTAAATCCCGGATTTCACCCGGAGCAATTTTACGCAACGGTATTACCGGATGCGGATTGGAACGCCGAATGGAAAAAACATTTCCATCCCCTGCAACTAACGGAACGCATCTGGGTGGCACCACCCTGGGAGGTTCCCCGGCTTTCCTCCGGGCAAATTCAAATCATTATCGACCCCCAGATGGCTTTTGGTACAGGAAGCCACGAAACCACCCAGCTTATGGTGCAGATGCTGGAAAAATATCTGAAACCGGGTTATTCCGTGCTGGACGCGGGTACCGGTTCGGGCATCCTGGCGCTGCTGGCCGCAAAATTGGGCGCCCGGGAAATTCTGGGATTTGACATTGAACCGGAAGCCATCGATAATGCCCAGCATAACGCCCAGCTAAACCAGATTACCGGAATCGAGTGGCGGGTAGGGGGAATTATTGTGGTGCCTGAACAGCGGTTCGATCTGGTATTAGCCAATATTAATCGGGCAGTGTTGCTGGAGATGCTGCCAGAATTGGTTCGGCGCACGGCTCGCATGCTGATTCTCTCCGGAATATTGATTGCTGATGAAGACACACTTCTGCAGCACCTTCCTCCGGAGGTGACTCTGGTAGAAACCGCTCATAAGAACGAATGGAGTGCGTTAGTACTGGAGAGGAAAGATGAAGCGTAATTACAAAGATGTAAACCCAGGGCACGGAGTCAAAGGGGAAACGTTCAAAGAGTTCAAGGTAAATCCACGCTGGAGCCTGTTTTACCTTCTGACCCTTTATTCCTTGCCTTGCTCCGTCTTTGCAATGTAATTTTGGCAGGAATCGAGGCTAATTTTTAAGCACATAGAGCATCCCAATACGTTGGCCAGTAACGGCGACATGGGAATTTCTGGAACCGAAAAACGGAGTGATATATGAAAAATTTATCTGTTCGCAGTGCGGTACTCATGTTCTTCCTATGGGGAGTGATGGGATTATTTTTTATCTCCTGTCAGGAAGAGAAAGGCAGCACCGAGCCCATCCCGGAATTTGCCATCGCAGAAGTGCACATTCCGGGGCTCATCAGTAAAAATTCCCGCGAGACTATTTTATTTACGTCCCGGGTGACCCATCCCGAAGGACATGAGGGAATTACCAAGGTGCTTCTCGTGTTGCAGAATCCTACCACCGGTGAGGAAGAACTGGTGGAGTTGTTTGATGATGGAGGTGCAGAACACGCTTCCATGGACGTGGTGGCTTTCGATCAAATTTACTCTTTCGGTATTATCCCCCGGGAGTGGACGCTGGAAGCAGGAACATATCAGGCTTTTGTACGAGCCATCGATCGGCATGGAAAGACAAAGGAGAGTGAGGCGCAGTCTTTCCGGGTGGTGGTGAACGCTCCGCCGCAGATTAAGAATATTCTGTTCCCCGATAGTATTGTATCAGGAATGCCCCCAACTCCCATTGCAGTGACGGTTCAGGACAGCGATGGGGTGGATGATGTGCGCTGGGTGGTGCTAAAAGGCACACCACTGGGGGAAAAGGTAACGGCGTTTCTGGACACTCTGTACCCACCGGGAAATCATTCCCCGGTATTCGATCAAAATATCGATTCCAGCTATGCTGCGGGGAAAAAAGGCAATTATCGGCTGGAGTTCTTTGCAGAAGATCAGGTAGGAGATACTTCCACCACTGTGGTTCGATCTCTTTTCATAGAAAATACTCCGCCAAGAATTTTCGATAACAAAATTCCGGATTCCATGCATCTACCACCCCCAGGATATTACAACATGGCGGTGGTTACGGTGAAGGTTCGAGATGGGCAAAGTCTGGCCGATATCGACCAGGTGTACTTCGATTCCTATCTTCCCGGCGGTGTTCCTTCCTCCGGTAATCCGTTTATGATGTATGATAACGGATTACCCTACGATCCGGACAATCCGGTGGCGGTGGGGGATTCCGTGGCAGGCGATGGAATCTACACCTTGAGTATTTTCCTCCCCGCCACTGCTTCTCTGGGAACCTATCACTTTTTCTTTTATGCTAAGGATAAAGCCGGGAATACCACCGCCGCTTTGCCAGATTCCATTCTGGTGCTCCCTATGGGAGGAACGCCGGCAAAAACTCAATTGCCCTTTAAAGCAGACGCTGTACCTCAAAATCTAAAAGTCCAGTAACCATGGGAAGAATTGGAGTGTGTATGAAGATATTATCCTTTTTTATGGCGATGTTTCTGTTGAGTAGCGTTCTATTTGCGCAAATTCCGTTACAGTACCAGCTGGATGTTGCGCCCGATCGCTCGGGATTGGTGGGGAACGGAATTACCGATTTGTGCGTGTATCACGATTCGTTGTTTGTGGGAACCGGTTACGGGTTGAGCCTGACCGAAGATGCGGGATTTCACTGGACAAATTACACGCCCAGAGAATACAAAGGGAAGGGCGGCATCTCCGCCCTGACGATTGCACCCGATGGAACGGTGTGGATTGCCACCGGTTACGACACCACTGTGGAGAATAACCAGACGCTGGCGGTTGGAGGCGGATTGCGCTATCTAACTCCCGGTACCAGCGAATGGGTGTACATTCCTCAGCCGAAGGATGCCGTTTCCGATACCATGGGACGCATGAGTCCCACCA